>JAFULI010000062.1 GCA_017473455.1 Oscillospiraceae bacterium | reverse complement strand
TCGGCGGTATCGGCAGCGGTGAAGTAGACGTTGACCAGAATCTCATCCTCAAAGCTCAGGGAGATGTTCTTGGCGGTGAGGGTGGGAACGGTGACGGGGTTGTAGTCCGGGTCGGCTGCGCCGCAGACGGTGCAGGAGCCGCCGGAGTAGCTGTGACCGCTGGCTGCCACTTCGTTACCGGTGTAGCTGTCACCGCACTTGGAGCAGGTGTAGGTGGTGTAACCGGCAGCGGTGCAGGTGGGAGCGGTGACGGTTTCCTGATAGCTGTGACCGGTTGCGGCAATGCTTTCGGTGTAGCTGTCGCCGCACTTGGAGCAGGTGTAGGTACGAACGCCCTCAGTAGTACAACCGGCGGCGGTGGTTACCTTGGAGGAGTAGCTGTGGCTGCATTCCTCAGAGGGGAGCATCACAGAAATATCCTCAAAGCCCACATCATTCTTTTCATTCCATGTCATGTAGTAGCAGATGCCATCATACCAACCGCTCTTGATATCGGGGGACTGGTCACGGGTACCGGTGCCGTCATCCTTGATGCCGTTGATAATCAAGCCGGTGATGTCCGTGGGGATTTCCGCAACGTAGATGTCATAAGTGCCGTCGTTGCCGTACTTCTTCATGGCAGTGCCGGGCCAGGTGGGATCGCCGGCTGCGCTGCCCCAGTAGTAGAGGTTAATATCACTCCACAGCCAGTTGTTCTGGAAGTAGATCTTCATGGTGGTCTTGTCAGACTCAGAACCACTGGGGTCTGCCGCGCCGCAAACGCTGCACTTGCCGCTCACATAGCTGTGGCCCAGAGCCGCGATTGCTTCGGTGTAGCTGTCGCCGCACTTGGAGCAGGTATAGGTCTTAACACCGGCGGTGGTGCAGGTGGCGGCGGTGGTCACCTTGGAGGTGTAGCTGTGGGCGCACTCGGTTTCGGAGGGGAGCATCACAGAAATGTCCTCAGAACCGGTGGCATTGCCTTCGTTCCAGGTCATGTAGTAGCAGATGCCGTCGTACCAGCCGCTCTTGATATCGGGGGACTGGTCACGGGTACCGGTGCCGTCATCCTTGATGCCGTTGATAATCAAGCCGGTGATGTCCGTGGGGACTTCCGCTACATAGATATCATAATTACCGTCGTTGCCGTACTTCTCCATGGCAATGCCGGGCCAGGTGGTTTCTCCGGAGGCGCCGCCCCAGTAGTGCAGGTTGATGTCGCTCCACATCCAGTTATTCTGGAAGTAGATGGTCATGGTGTCAGAGCCGGTGCTCTGAGTCAGACCGCAGGAGCAGGTGCCGTTGACATAGCTGTGGGAAACCTTCGCACCGCAGGAGGAACAAACACCGGCGGTGGTATGGCTTTCGTGGGTGCAGGTGGTATCGCCGCCGGTATTGCCGGAGTCGCCGGTGTCGCTGCCGGCGGCATAGCTCAGGGTAATTGTGCCGTCGGCATTGGGGGTCATGGTGAAGGTGAAGGTCTGACCGGCAGGAACATACAGCTTATCCGCTGTGCCGGAGATGTTTTCCAGAGTCTTCATGGTCGCGGTATTCACAAACCCAGCCCAGCCGTCGGTCATGTACTGTACGCCGTTGCTGTCGACAATCCAGACGTAGCTGTCCTCGGCAAAGGTGTTGGTCAGCTTGTTGTCTTCAAAGCGATGGTCATAGCCGTTGTACGCACCGTCGGTGGTGGTGTAGAACAGATAGTAGTTATCAGCGCTGATGACTTCGCCCTGATTGCTCCAGAAACCGGTATCGTAGTTATAGGTATCGGCTTCTGCGGAAACGGTGATATTCGCAGTCTGAGCGCTGTTGTTATTGAAGATAACGTTGGTAGCGGAAACAGGAATGGTAGCCTTGTAGATGTTGCCTTCCACCAGAGTCATCTTGGTGCCGGGCCAGCCGGAAGTCACAGCGTCGGAGCTGCTGTCGTGCCAGCCGTAGACATAAGGAGTGCTCCAGCCTTCGGTGTTCTTGAAGTAGATGGTACGGGTGGAAGCGGTGCCACAGGTAGAGCAGGTGGTGCCGGACTTGTGACCAACGTAGGCATAGCAGTCGTAGCAGTAGCCGTCGGTGCCGTGGCTGCTGTGGGAGCAGGACACGCTGCCGGGGTTGTAAACAACCGCAACACCGCTGTCGCCCATGGTGCCGTAAATTCTGCCACCGTTAACGGTGAACTGATTGCCGGTGATCTGGTCGTAGTAGGTGCCGCTCGCCATGGCGTAAACGGGCAGGTTGATGTCACGGCTGCCGCCACCGAAGTTGGTGATGATCACGCCGGAGTTGCCACGCTCGTTGTAGTACAGGTTGGCGGTGGTATCCTGAGTCAGGTACTCGGACTGACCGGCAAAGTGGTTATGGAACTTGTTAACCGCCTTGGTCAGGTCGCTGGTCCAGGAGACCTTTGCCAGCTCGCCCATTTCCTGATACAGCATATCGTTGGCACGGGGGAAGAACAGAGCCATGGTATAGGCACGGGAGCCAACCAAAGACCATGCCTTGTTCAGGGTGTCCTGAGTGGAGTAAACAGAGGAGCCGTCGCCCAGAGTGTCGTGGGACTCTGCCCACAGAACCAGCTTGTCGGCATTGGCAGCCTTGAAGTAAGCCTTCTGCAGAGAAGCAGCGCTGTTGGCTTCCAGCTTGTAACGAACGTCATTGCTCCATACGCTTTCGGTAACACTCATGTACTGGGTGTAAGCGCTGATGGGCAGGCTGTTGCTGTTATCGGGGTTTTCCAGCAGCTCACCGTAGTTGTAGAGCATGATATTTCTGGTGGAAGCGGCGTAATCGGAAGCGCCGTTGATGACTGTGGGCCAGAAGTCGCTGGCAAAGCTGGAGTCATCAGAAGGAGTTTCGATCTGCTTGGCGGCATCAAAACGGAAGCCGTCCACACCGCAGTCGATGTACTCCTTCAGCATGGCAAGAGCCTTATCCTGAACGATCTGATTGCCGGTGTTCAGATCGGGCAGACCATCCATGCAGTACTGGGTGATGTTATACCGGGAGCTGTAGTCCCAGGAGTTGGTGGAGTAGTCGTGCCAGCAGTCGGGGTTGTTCAGCAAGTCGGGGTCGACCAGGGGGCACAGAACATTGTTGCCATTGTTGGCGGTGTGGTTGCAGACCACGTCCATGATGACCTTGATGTCGTACTTGTGAGCTTCCTCACACAGTTCAATCAGCTCATCCTTGGTGCCGATGGCATGGTTTTCCGAGGTGTTGATGTTGAAGCTGATAGGCTGGTAAACTGCCCACCAGTTTTCGTAGGGCTTGTTGACCGTGCCTTCCTTCAGCTCCTGCATGGGAGAAAGCTGAATACTGGAATAGCCCATGTTGGCAATCAAGCCCAGATTTGCCTTGATATTGGCAATGGACCAGTTCCAGCAGTGCAGGGTAACGCCGTCTTGAATATAATCCGTCAAGCCGCCGTCCACCGCCGCTGCGTGGGCATGGTGATCCATCGGAGAGGGAACCAGCGCATAGGACGCAATCATTGCCAGCGCCAGAACCAGACCAAGGATCCGTTTGGTAAACTTTTTCATTGGGTCTCCTCCTGTTTTAATATAATTTCACCGATTTACTTCCGTTGGTGAAACTTGTCATTGTATATTATATCTAATATTCACATATTTGTCCAGTTAATTTCAGGGAATACTATAGGGTTTGTGAACTATTTTTGTACAGAAAATGCCCCCGGAAAACCGCTTGCATTCTATGGGGAAAGACAGTATAATGAAGGGGTTATGATGTTTCCCTTTTGATTTTCGACACTTCGAGGTGCGCTATGAACCGAAACCTGAAACAATATATCCGCTATAACCGGGATGCTCTGCTCAACTCCCAAAAGCAGATGAAGGACATTTTTGAAATCATGTTCCGTCAGGGAGAAAACATTCTGTGTGAAGGGCATGACGGCTTCCGGGTCTACCGGTACACCTATGCCCAGATGCACAGCCGCATCTGCAAAACCGCCGCAGGGCTTTATGAAAAGCTGGGGGCAAAGGGTGCGTATATTGCTCTGGAGCTGGACAACAGTCCGGAGTGGATTATGGGCTTCTGGGGCATCCTCATGAGCGGCAACAAGCCGTATCTGGTCAACCTGCGTTATCCCAAATCTCTGTCCGACGGGATTCTCAAGACTCTGAACATCCGTTACAGTCTGTGTACAGGGGAAACCGGTCTGGAAGCGGAGGCTTTGGATATCCGGGCTTTGGAGAAATCCACCGGCACAGTGCCGGAAACCGTATTTGCAGACGAGATTGCCTTTTCCTCCTCTGCCACCTCCATGAACGAAGTGATTTGCTTCTACACCGGCGCTCAGGTGTCAGCCCAGATTTTGAATTTTCAGGGCATTGTCCGGGAGTGTCCCCGGATCGCCAAGCATTATAAAGGTGAGCTGAAGCAGTTGGCATTTCTGCCCTTTTACCATGTATTCGGGCTGTTTGCCGTGTACTTCTGGTTCACCTTCTTCGGGCGGACGCTGGTATTCTTGAAAGATTACTCTGCGGACACCATTTTGAAAACCGTCCGCCGCCACCGGGTGACCCACATTTTTGCCGTTCCCATGCTGTGGCATACCGTAGAGAAGCAGCTTCTTGCCACAGTCAGGGAGCAGGGAAAAGAGGAGAAACTGCAAAAGGGTCTGGCTCTGATGACCCGACTGCAAAACAGCTTCCCCGGTATCGGCCCGGAAATCGCAAAATGGGTTCTCAGAGAGGTCACCGGGCAGTTATTCGGCCCTTCGGTGCTGTTTTGCATCAACGGCGGCAGCTATCTCCGTGACTCTGCCATGGCGCTTTTCAACGGTCTGGGCTACTGTATGCACAACGGCTACGGCATGAGCGAAATCGGCATCACCTCCGTAGAGCTTCGCAAGCAGCCCCGACACAGAAATCTCAACTCCATCGGTCATCCCTTTGACACTGTGCAATATCGGCTGGATGAGCAGGGGTGTCTGCTGGTCAAGAGCGATTTCCTTTGCACCCGAAAGCTGGTGGGAGGTGTGGAGCATCCCACCCCGGAGTGGTTTGCCACCGGAGATTTGATGCACGAGCAGGACGGACACTATTTCATCCACGGACGGCAAAGCGATGTGGTCATCGGAGAAAACGGCGAGAACATCAACCCCGACACCGTAGAGAGTCTGTTCCTTGTGGGCAAAGCAAAGATGCTGTGCGTACTGGGCCTGCCCGGGCAGAACGGTCAGGAGCTTTCCATGGTAGTGCAGCTCAGCCCCTATTCCTCCGAAAGCACCATCTGTGCCATTCGTGAGGAGGTCTACGGCGTCAATGCAACCCTCCCCACCGCCACCTCCATCCGCAAATTCTACTTCACCACCGACGATCTGGCACCTCCCACCGCGGTGAAGGTCAGCCGCAAACAGCTACTGACGAAAATCAACGTGGGGCAGGTCACCCTGACTCCCTTCGCCCAGATGCGTTCGGCGGAAGGCAGTGATGACAACTCCCCTCTGATGCTTCAGGTGCGGAGCATCATTGCCAAGGTATTGGAGCTTCCCATAGAGCAGGTAACCCCCACCAGTCATATTTTCTTCGATTTGGGCGGCACCAGTATTCAGTATTTCTCCATCCTCACTGCGCTGGCGGAGCATTTCTCCCTGTCCGATTATGACAAAAATGACACCTACCGCTACACCCCAAAAGAAATCTGCCAGTACATAGAAAGCCGGTTGTGATATGAAAAAATGGATTGTTGATCTTTGCCTCGGATTTACCAAAATCACGGGCATTCTCCCGGCGCTGCTGTTTTACAAGCCCCGGGTGCGTCTTGCCGGCAATGCCCGTCGAAACCTCCCTGCCCCCGCCATTCTGGTTTCCAACCACTGTTCATTGCTGGACTTCCCTCTGTACCTGATTGTGTTCCCCTTCCGGAGCATCCGGTTTCTGATGGCAGAGGTTCTGTTTGGCAAGAACAAATTTTTCTCCGTGTTTCTGAGCTGTCTGGGCGGCATCAAAGTGGATCGGGATACCCATAACTTTGGCTTCGTTTCCGATGCCATTGAAATTCTGGACAAGGGCGGTGTTCTGGGTATTTTCCCGGAGGGACGGCTTCCCGTGGGCGGAAAGCCCTTCCCCTTCACCGTCAGCACCGCCTTTATCGCCACCCATGCGGATGCTCCCATTATCCCCGTATATACCGACGGAAACTACGGTCTTTTCAAACGGGCAGGAGTGGTCATCGGTGAGCCGATTGTGCTTTCCGACCATTGCAAAGAGGGGCTTAGCGAGCAGGAGCAGCTTGCTTATCTGACGGAATTCCTCCGGACTACCGTCTATTCCCTGAAAGAAGAACTGAAATAAAAGGATATCCGCAATGCAAAAAAGAAAGAAAGCAAAACTGTTTAGCCTGCGTTACTTCCCCATGGATTTCGCCCGTGTACAACTGCTGGCACTGCCTCTGTTTTACCCCGTGCGGCGACTGACGCCGGAGGGAAAGAAGTACCGCAATAAAATCAAAGGCGGCGCTTTGGTGGCAGCCAATCATTACGGCTTTTCCGACCCGCTGGTGCTGTTTATCACCTTCTGGTACCGTCGGGTATTTTTCCTTGCTGCCAATGTGGTAATGAGACCCCCCATCCGCCGCGCCCTTCTCAAGGGCATCGGTGCCATTGAAATCAACCGGGAAATTGCCGACATGCAGGCAATCCGCACCACCGTTGACAAGCTGAAGCAGGGGCATCTGGTGGGTGTCTTCCCTCAGGGACAGCTCACCAAAACCTCAGAAGTCACCGCCATCAAATCCGGTGTGGTGCTCATGGCACTGCAGGCGGATGTTCCCATCTACCCCATGCATATTTATCCTGCCGGCAAGTGGTATCAGGGCCGCACAGTGGTCATCGGTGAGCCTGTCTACCCTTCCCGTCTGTGTCAAAAGAAATTTCCCAGCACCGCTGATATTCAGAAAATCAGCGATATTTTGATGGAAGAAATGAATAAATGCAATATTAACCTCAAGGAGGAAGCGAAATGAGCACGTTTGAGCGGCTTATCAAAGTTTTTAATACGGTTTTTGAGGACGAAATCAGCACCGCTGACCTGAAGGAAAGCGCCAGCCTTCGGGAGGATATGGGCATCAACTCCATCGGTATGCTCTACATGGCAATCGCGTTGGAAGAGGAATTCGGCATCAAATTTACCAACGAGGATTTGCAGTCCCTGAACACCGTTGCCGATGTCATTGGCTGCATCGAAGGCAAGCTCTGAGCCATGCTCTGGAAAGAAGCAGAGCCAAAGCCCGGCTGCGGTGTACGGACACGGGTTTCCTTTTACTATCACTACGGTATCTTCATCAGCCCGGAGGAAGTCATTCAGTTCGGTCTGCCCGATGACCCCACCTGCCCGGGACTGGATATCCGTGTGCTGAAAACCGACGTATACACCTTCCTGCAGGGCGGTACGCTGGAAGTTGGCTTCCCGGAAAAGCAGGAGCGAAAAACCCTCCGTCCGGCAAAGCAGGTCATCGCTCTGGCAAGAAGCCGATTGGGGGAAGGCGGTTATGATTTGTTCCAAAACAATTGCGAGCATTTCATGAATCAATGTCTGTTCGGGGAAAAACGCCCCTCCATTTTTCAAGCCCTGAGAAAATAAATCTGTCAGCAACCCCTAAATTTATTAAGGAGTGATTATATGTATTGCACCCATTGCGGCGCCTCTATGGACGACGGTCAGACCTTCTGCACCGCCTGCGGTTCCCCTGCAAAAGCTCAGTCTGCCCCGGTATCCCCTGCCCCCTTCACCCCCAAGGATTTACCCCCGGAATACCGTCCCCTCAGCCCCTGGTCTTATTTCTGGCTGCAGGTACTGTATGCTGTGCCGGTGGTGGGCTTTATCTTCCTGATTATTTTCAGCTTCAAGAAGGACAATATCCACCGCCGGAATTTCACCCGTTCTTACTGGTGCAGTCTGATATTGGCAGCCATTGTCTTTGCGGTGATTCTGATTATTTCCATGGTCACCGGCGCAGGACTGTACTCCTACCTCAGCAATTACTGATTCTCAAAGGCATATTGATCATTTCAGCGATATACAAAAACGCACCGGGAAATGCGTTGTGTCCTTAGCGGAGTTAATTGAAAACGACCGTCAACAATTTCGTTGACGGTCGTTTGACTTATTATAGTGGGTTTGGGCTGCTGCCCAACAATATTTGTGCATACAAATGCGATGCTGGTTCTCTCTTGAAAGAGTGCATAATATCAGTTCCAATTTTGGAGATTAATCACCACTATTAAACCTAATGAGAGCATCCCAATCTATCGAACCATCTTCCTTGCAATACTTGATGGTAAATTCTCTTATCATACGGTTTTCTGCTTTACTATAAGCATCCTCAAACTCTTTCACATATTCATCGGGGCGGGTTCCCATAAACTCAATAATTTTGATATAGAAATCCGCATCGCCTGTGAGCCATTCCCAGAAATCCTTACCTGCCAGTTCAAGATAGAACTTCTCTTTACCTGCCTTGGTTTTCTTTTTGCCGTAACCGTAACCAACAACCGGCAAATATGCTTTTCTGGCTTGTTGTGCTCGTTTTTGTGCGGATTGAAAATTCTGTTCCTGTCGCTTTCTGCTATCCGCATTAAAAACGGATGTGCCACTCTTAACGGCAATACTGTAAATGGTGTTGTCCTTATCTACTGTAATATCAACACCTTCAGTAACCGCCTTTTGACCGCCAGAAACAACAATCGCAATCGGTTCAAAGAAACAGTTGCCGAAAACAGTTTCCTCACTTGATGATATGTAGGCGGCAAGAATGCCATCTACAATCTGTCCTACACTATTGATACCCTTAGCGCGATACAGATATGGATTTTTCCTTTTAAGGATTTTATCTACGTCAATATTGTCAAGTGTTCTGGTCAATGCGGTATAAAAATCGGTTAAGGCAGCACCAACCGCATCAAACACCGCTTTTTCATCATAACTATTATTTAATGATTCTATGTTCAACATTTGCTTGTTCCCCCAACTTGGATGGCATTTTGGATTTTATCGTGTATGCCTGTTCCTCTAATTCGTTTGACAACGATTTCCTGTTCACCGTTTGCAACTGCAACCAAAGTTTCACCTATCGCACGTGCAAGACCAACAGGAACAGCATTACCAATCTGGCGGTACTTATCAACCGTTGTACCGATGAATTTCCAATCATCTGGGAACTGTTGAATACGAGCATATTCAGCCACACTCAACGGTCTATCTTGTGTTGGATGGCACATCATTGTTGCTTTTTGTACTGGACTTGTAACAACCGTAGGACTTGGTTGCGAATAAGACAAACGGCGATAAAAACCGACTTTGCCACCACCAGAGGAATATGCACCGCCCATAGCATCTTGCAAAGTGTCAGCAGGCAGGTCTTTCCAGTTTCCACCTTCAGGAACCATTTTCAAAAACTGCAATCTGCTATTACTAAATGTAGCACATTCACCATTTACGTTTTCAAGGTCTTTTATTACATCACCCAGAGTAACCCAACGATATGCAGGATTCTGGTGTATACGGAAATGGGTAGGAGCAGGAAGAAAAATATCCTCGTTATCTCTGCTACCTATCATAACAAATCTTTCACGGAACTGCGGAACACCATAATTGACCGCATCCAGAACACCATAAACCGTTTTATAATTCAGTTTGCGGAACTCATCTAGAATAATATCTAATACTTTGGTATTGGTGTTGTTGCCGTTTTCATCCTTTAATGCTGAGCTCATCAACCCCTTAACATTTTCCATCACAAAGAAACGAGGGCGAATTTCATCAATCATCCGAACAAACTCTTTGAACAAACTGCCTCTGGGGTCGTTGATGCCTAACCGCTTACCAGCCGTTGAAAAAGGTTGACAAGGAGGACCGCCGCAAACCAAAAACGCTTCCCCAACTTTCATACCCGCCTGTTCCAAAATGGAATCAGCGGATATATTTCGTATATCTCCTGCAATACCCTTATGACCGTTTGCGTGCATAGTCTGGATGCAGGAACTATCAAAATCTTGACCTATTTGTATATCAATTCCTGCCTGCATAAGTCCTAAATCAAGACCCATCGCACCAGAAAATAAGGATATTGACCTTAAATCCATCTCATTACCTCTCCAAGTTTGATTTATCTAATTATATCACAATATTTGTGACGGTTCAAGAATTTTCAACATAAAAACGGGAGGTTGCAAAAAAATGCAACCTCCCGTAAAAAACTCCGCTAAGAATATCACGCTAACCGGTTCGTTTTCTTTATTGGGGAGATGTCTCCCGGTTCAGGATTTCGGTAAGCTCTTCAAAGGTAACGAACTGAAAGCCGTTTCTGCGGAGCATTTCGATAATCTGGCGGATTTTCCCGGCATAGGATTTGATACCGGCATGAAGGTAGAGCCGGTCATAGAATTTCAAGCCCTTTATTTTGGGTACGGCTTCCATGGTCAGCTCGAAGGGGTGCAGGTAGAATACGTAATAATCGCAGGTGTGGATGTGCCGCCGGATCAGCCCTTTCATCACGTCCCACTTCCCCAGACGGACGTAGCCCCCTCCGGAGATGGGCAGGTCAAAGCCCAGCAACCGCTGCTTTGCCAGACCGAATTCATAAAAGCCGTCCTTTCGGAAAATCCCGTCCCGGAGCTTGCGAAAGCTGCTCAAATCCAGCTTGACAGTATGACTGGCAGGTAAAAAATCCAGATGGCTGGAGTCGTAGTGAAATCCCAGCTCCCGTAAAATCTCCAGCCGACGGGCATCCATACTGAAGCAGGGCGCACGGTAGCCCACCACCGGGGTATTGAACTGGCGGCTCAAAGCCTGCTTCGCCTTACGGGTTTGGGCACGGAAGACTTCCGGCGTTTGCTCCATGGGGGCGATATGGTCATAGCTGTGCAATGCCAGACGGTGTCCGTTTTTCATGCAGCGGTGGAGGCGGTCGGCAATCTTTGGTGCCAACGTACCTACCGTAAACAGCGTGCTTTTGATGCCGTTATCCTCCAGAATGCGGATATACGCATCAAAACCATCCATCAAATCCGCATCCGCATCATACTCTGCATTGCGGACACATTCGGTGTGGGAAAATGCCTCCACATCCATGGTGAAAACCGCGTATTTTGGGTGACTCATGGGTTTTCTTCCAAAAATGCCACAATGGCATCATCATAGGCTTGGGTGTTGTTGATCCGCAGGTGGGAGTGTCCACCCTTGTCAAACCAGACCAGCTTCTTCGTACCGGCGGTGCAGGCAGCAAAGAGCTTTTTGCTCTTGGCAGGGATAGAGAAAATATCCTGCTTTCCGTAGAGGAACAGCAGCTTCTGGTGCGGTTTCAGCTTCTTAACTTTACGCAGAGGGGTATCCCGATAGACATTCACACCGCCATGGCGGTTGAGCTGGAGCATTACCAGATCCAGCACCGGGAACAACGGACGCTTATCCGCAATCATATGCCGCTTGAAGGTTTCCCGCAAGGATACAAAGCAGCCCTCGGTGGTCATGCCGGCAAGATAGTCCGGGCAGTCCGGATGGGTCATTGCCATCAAGCCGGCAGAAGTGCCGATACAGATGCCGTGGAGCCAAACCTGACGGTTCCCCAAAGTTTCCACAGCGTACCGACTCCAGGCGAGCACGTCGCTGCCTTCCTTGATGCCGGCGGTGTTGTACTTACCCTCACTTTTGCCGTGGGCACGGCTGTCCACTACCAGAACGTTATAGCCTGCCCGTTCATAGGGGGCGGCAAAATAATAGGAATAAATCAGGCATTCGCACCGACCGGGCAGGATGATGACACAGCGGTCACGCCCGAAATCGAAATACTCACCCCAGAGCGTCAGCCCCTCATTGACAATGCTGACTTCCCGGACATACTGCTTTCTCGGCTCAGCCCATTCGATGCCGGCATTCCACATCTGAAGCTGCTCTTCATTGTCCGGTGCGGAGCAGACTCTGCCCCACTTGTCAGGGGACGTCCGCACAAGCTGGCTTTGGTAAACCTTCCGTCCAATCGGCAGGGTCACCACCAGCATACTCACAATGCCGCCCAGCACCAGCACAAGGACGACAGAAAATACAATCCAAAAAACTAACATAATCTTCTTCCTCTCTTTTTGCTGTTTGTCATTATAGCATAGGATTTTGTTTTTTCCATCCCTATTTTGTGGAATTATCGGTTTTTTTGTTGAAAAACCGAAGCGGTTATGGTATGATGTTGAATTGGAATAGAAGAAAAATCACCTTTACCATACTAAGGAGGCTTCTGACTATGAAAGAGTTTGTACTTTTGGGCGACTCCACCTGTGACCTGAGCGCAGAGCAGAGAAACCGCCATAATATCGATTACATTCCCATGAACTACGTTGTGGACGGAGAGGAATTTGTGGCATCTCTGGATTGGGAAAACCGCAGCGTCCGGGAGTTTTACGACCTGATGCGTGACGGTAAGCGGATTTTCACTACCCAAATCCCCCAAAACATCTGTCGGGAAAAGTTTTTGAGCGCCATTGAGCAGGGCAAGGACGTTGTTTACATTGCCTGCTCCTCCGCTTTGTCCAGCTCCTATCAGACCGCCTGCGTTGTGGCACGGGAGCTACAGGCGCAGTATCCCGATGCCGGTATCTACTGCATCGACTCCCTGAACAGCTCCATCGCTCAGGGCATGATCCTTCTGGAAGCCGCGCGGCTTCGGGATGCCGGGCTGAATGCCGGGGAAGTCGCCGCCGCCATCGAAAACTGCCGTCTGAACTTCCACATGGTCGGTACTCCCTCCACGCTGGAATATCTCCGCCGTGCCGGTCGTGTCACCGCTTCCAGTGCCTTCTTCGGCAATCTGTTCGGCGTTAAGCCCATTATCATCTCCGACCGCAAGGGTCAGAACTATGCCGTGAAGAAGGTTAAGGGCATCACCAATGCCCGTGCTGCCATCGCGGAAATCATCAAAGAGAATATGACCGGAGAATCCCGTATTCTGTACATCGGACACAGCGATGCCCAGGCGGATGCGGAAGCGCTTCGGGATGAGATTTTGAAGAACGCTTCCTTTGACGAGGTGCGTATGGGCATCATTGGCCCCATTGTCGGTGCCTCCGTCGGCCCCGGCCTGGTAGGTGCGTTTATTGTCGGCAAAGAAGTTATGATTGAGGGAAACAGTTAAATGACACACAAGCAAACTCTGGACGGTATTGCTTTGCATCGTCTGTTTGAAAGCGGATACCGAAACCTGAAGAAAAACACCGGGACAATCAACGAGCTGAATGTTTTCCCTGTCCCTGACGGAGATACCGGCACCAATATGGTCATGACCTTTGGCGGCGGCTTCCGTGGTGTTTCCCCCACAAATCATGTCGGGGACTATATGGATGCCCTTGCCCGGGGCTGTCTGCTGTCTGCCCGGGGTAACTCCGGGGTGATTTTCTCCCAGTTTATCCACGGTCTTGCCCGGGGAATGGCCGGGAAGGACAGCATCTGCTTCGGAGATTTGGCATATGCCTTTGTCTGCGCCCGTGAGGATGCCTACAATGCCATCCTGACTCCCACCGAAGGCACAATTCTCACGGTCATCAGCAAAGCAGCCGAATTCCTGCAGAAAGAAACAGATTGGGATTTTCTCAGCGGCTTTGAGACTCTGCTGAAAAATATGAAGTCTACTCTGGAAAAGACACCGGAGCTACTCCCCATTCTCAAAGAATCCGGCGTGGTGGACAGCGGCGGAGCCGGTCTTGTTTGCTTCGTAGAGGGAATCGTCGCCTGCCTGAACGGTCAGGATATCGAGGATACCCCGGAGCTGGACGGCACCATATCCCCTGCCGTGAACCACACCTCCTTCGGAGCGGACAGCGTACTGGAGTACGGCTACTGTACCGAATTTATTCTGCAGCTTCTGCACGCAAAGACGGATATCTCCGCCTTTACGCTGGATGCCTTTTTGAAGCCTTTGCAGGAGATGGGCGACTCCATTGTGGCGGTGGTTTCCGACACTTTGGTTAAGATCCATATCCACACCTTCACCCCGGAACGGGTGCTGGAATACGGCAGACGGTTCGGTGAATTCGTCACCTTGAAAATCGAGAATATGTCCGTTCAGCACAGCGATGCCGCAGCGCCTTCCAAAAAGGAACACAGAAAGTACGCTGTGGTAGCGGTGGCATCCGGTGCCGGTATTGTGGAGTATTTCCGTGAGATTGGTGCCAATGCCATTATCGACGGCGGACAGACCAACAATCCCTCCGTAGATGCGTTTTTGGAGGCATTCCGCTCGTTGGATGCGGAGCATATCATCGTACTGCCCAACAATTCCAACGTGGTTCTGACTGCACAGCAGGCGGCAGGGATTTACCGGGATGCGGATGTTCGGGTCATCCCCGCAAAATCCATTGTGGAGGGCTGCTCGGCACTGTCTTTGTTCAATCCCGACTGCGGCAGCATTGATGAGCTGCTGGAGGAAATGAGCAGCAGCCTGTCCGGTGTGACCACCGGATACCTGACCACCGCCATTCGGGATGCCGACATCGGAGGCGTTCCGGTACAGAAGGGTCACTACATCGGCCTTGACCGGGAAACCATTCTTGCCTGCGGCGAAGACAAGGTGCAGACCGCCTTCGCTCTGGTTCAGAAGATTACTCAGCGGTCTCCCAAGGAGATCATCGTTGTATTCTATGGTGCGGACACCACAGAAGCCGAAGCCGATGCTTTCCGGCAGCTTTTGCAAACTGCTTATCCCTGCGCCGAGATTGGTTTCTTAAACGGCGGTCAGGAGATTTACGATTTTATCATTTCTCTGGAATAAGAGGTTTTGTTATGCAAAAAATCGTTGTGGATATCTACGGAGCGGATGCCGGCATCGAGCCGGTGGTTGCCGGTATTGCCAAGGCGCTGAAGCTGGGTGTGGAATTCTTCCCCGTTCTGGTGGGCGACGAAGCCGCCTGCACCGCCATTTTGGAACGGGAGGGCATCTCCCCTGACCGGTACGAAATTCTCCACACCGACAAGTTTATTACCAACGACGAGCCGCCCACCTGCGTATTCGCAGGCAGAGAGGACAGCTCTCTGGTGATGGCATATCAGCGTCTGAAGTCCGACCCGGAGTGCTGCGGTATGCTCTCTGCCGGAAGCACCGGTGCTTTGCTGGTGGGATCCATCCGTCATCTGGGACTTCTGAGCGGACTGAAATTCCCGGCGCTGGCAAGTGCCCTGCCCTGCGGTGTGGAGAACCTGGTATGTCTGGTGGACTGCGGAGCGAATATTTCCTGCACCCCGGCTGACCTTGCCCGTTTTGCCACCATGGGCAGCATTTTCTCCGCTTGTTTCTGCGGTATTGCTGAGCCTCGGGTGGGTCTGCTGAATGTGGGCAGAGAACCGGGGAAGGGTACGGCTTTGCATCAGGAAGCCTATGAAAAGCTCGCCGCTCTGCCCATCCGTTTTGTGGGCAATGTGGAAGGCAGCGATTTGGTCTCCGGCTATGCGGACGTTGTGGTATCCGACGGTTTCTCCGGTAACATCCTGCTTAAGAGCACCGAAGCCGCCGGCAAACTCGCCATCGACATTGCCCGTCAGATAGGCATGGATACCGACCCTGCGCTGACAGAGAGAATCGCTCAGGCAATCTGGCGGAAGCTGGAGTTCAACTCCCAGGGTGCCGCCACCTTCCTTGGCACAAAGAAAATCGTGGTAAAAATGCACGGCTGTGCCAACGAGGATACCACGGTTTCCTCCATCCGGCATATTATCCGTCTGCAGGAAACCGGTTTCCTCTCTGCCATGGCTGCCAACCTATAAAACAAAAAGCTCTGCCGCCACAGCAGCAGAGCTTTTTCCTCATTCTCTTGTACGGGTCGCAATGAAAGTGAATTTGTGCAGGCAGTAGCGCAGGGGAATGCCCAGTATGTACACAAGATTAAATGCCAGAAACAGCGGCAGCTCCGGCTGAGCATAGCCAAGGAGCATACACCCAAGGGTATACACAAAATACTCCACCACGGTATAAATCAGATTTCGCAGGTAATCATGGCAGGGGGTATGGCGGAAGAACACAAACATATTCAGCAGAGTCCCCACCGTATAGCTCACCGCCGCCACAATCGACATGGTCAGAAACAGTCCATGGTAACCCACCGTCAGGGACAGTACACCCATTAACAGCTCCGCCACACCAAAAGCGAGGATAGAGCCAACTGCCAGCCGGAACAAACTGCGGTAGATTTTCACGGTATCCATCACCGGATTGAAATGGGAAGACTCATTGTTGCCGATATAAATTGCCTCAATGGGCAGGGTATCGATGCGGATATTCTTTTTGGCGGCATAGTAGAGCATATTCATTTCGTAATCGTAGTTGTTCCGCTCCACCTTTGTCAGCCAGGAAAGATGCTCACGGGCAAAGCCCCGAAGCCCCGACTGGTTATCCGACAAATACCGGTTGGCAAGCAGCGCATAGACAAAACGGGAAAGAGAATTCCCCACCCGGGAACGCAGAGGAATTTTCCTGTGGGTTCTCTGGCGCACCGTCAGGACGAATTTCTCCCCCTTAAGCAGCCGCTCCCGAACCCGAACCACATCCTCCACCCGATGCTGACCGTCGGCATCGCAGGTGATGACATGGGTGCATTCCGGCAGGTTCTCCAGAATATATCTCATACCTGCCTTCAGCGCCGCACCCTTACCGGAGTTGCGGGGCAATGTGATTACCGTAGCCGTATGGCATTGGGCAAAAATGCTCCCATACTTCTCACCGCTGCCATCGTCCACCACCAGAACGGACAAGTCCTGCTCTGCCAGCCGACGGGTCAGGGTGATTAACTGTTCATCCGGCTCATAAGCCGGAATCAGAACCACTACCATGCCAACACCTCATTATCCGATACTTCTTTCCAAAAAGCTGTGAATTTGCGTCATCAGCGCCTGATTGGCAGTTCCGTCCGGGGCAAACAGAAGACTGGTATGCCCGTCACGCTCCGCTTCGGAGCAAATCAGATACTCCACCGTGTCCGCCTCAATTTCCTCCCGATGGGAGATGACGGAATTGCGGTCCATGGGAAAGGATTCGTCGGCGGCACCGTGAACCACCAAAACCGGAACTTCTCCCTGATCGATGGCTTCATCGGCGCAGACGTTCACCGTTTCCGTACCGAAGAGCATCGCCTGATACAGCCACAGGAAGCCGTAATTCCCGTAAGCCATCGGGCCGATTGCCGACGTGGAATAGCCCATAATGCCTTCCATAGCACTGTTGACACCGCTGACGGATACCACCGCGGCGATATCATATTCATACTCCAGCGCACAGCACACCGCATAGCCGCCACGGCTGTGACCCAGCAGGGCGATGTTTTCATAACCGAAGCGCGCGTTTTCTTCGATGTAGCTCAGGGTTTCATCCAAATCCAAAAGCTCCTGAGAAAAGCCCACATAGGACTCTCCACCGGATGCTCCGCTGCCCGTGGGGTCAAAGGCAAACACCGACCAGCCCTGCTCCACAAGACTTTGAATCTGCCACAGATAGTCGTCCGCTTCGGCATGAAATCCCGGAGCCACCACAATCAGGGTGTCTTTTGCATTGTCGGCACTGCTGCGGTAAAGATAACCGGCAAGCTGGGTTTCGCCGCAGGGATAGGTCATTTCCTGCCGTCCTGCCACCAGCGCCGACAGCCGCCCATCCAAAGGTTGTGGCTCGGCATCGTATCGGACGAAGATACTGTCATAAATAATCTTGGTCGCCACCATAGAGCTGACGATCAAAAACACAAGAACCGCAAGGATGATAATCAAAATCCTTTTCTTATTGAATTTCTTTTCAGATTTCATGATTATGCACCACCTTTTGAAGAATTAAACTGTCAGGGAGGATTATCCATGGGCTTTGAAGATATTGCGTTCCTCACAGAAAGCACCTTTTCTCAAGAGATTGTCCGGGTTGAAGAGGCGCTGGAGGCTCTGCGCCATCACGGAGAATTTACCACCCGTGAGGGCATTCGGCTGTTTTATGAATATTTCACCCCGAAAACCAGTCGGGGCAGTGTGGTCGTCGTCCACGGACTCAGTGAGTTTACAAAGAAATACTATGAGCTTGCATGGTATCTCACCGCTCAGGGCTACAGCGTGTTTTTATACGACCAACGGGGACACGGTCTTTCCCATCGGGATACAGACCGTCCGGAGCTGATCCATGTGCAGAGCTTCGAAGGTCTTGCCGCGGATTTGCAGGATTATCTGGAAGCTGTGGTGCTTCCCACGGAAAAAGGCCCCCTGTATCTGTATGCCCACTCCATGGGAGGGGCTGTGGGTCTGCTGCATCTCGCCCTTTATCCGGAGCAGTTCCGCAAGGCGGTGATTACCTCTCCCCTGCTGCAGCCCACTACCAACAATCTTCCGCCTTTTCTGTTTCAATGGGGAACGGGCATTCACAGAGCCTTACGGGGCGGCAAGAAGAAATTTCTGTTCTCCCGGGAGTATGATCCCCAACGCCCCTACGTCCATGTCCCCGGGGACAGCGAAAGCCGGGTGCGGCATTGCCTGAACCACCGCAACCGGGATCGGCGGTATCAATCCACACCTATGACGGTGGATTGCGTGTACCATTCCTTAGGGCTGAAAAAGCGGCTTCTGGGAGATGCTGTGACCAAAGCCATCCGTACCCCCATCCTGATGCTCTGCGCCGGGAAGGATACCATGGTAAAAATCCCTCCCCAGGAGGAATTTGACCGCAGATGCCCCCAATGCCATCGGATTGTTCTGCCCGATGCCAACCATGCCCTGCTGACCTGCAGGGACAAAATTCTGCAGCAGGTACTGCGTCTGGTACTGGAACACTACGAAAATTGACACATCACCGGGTATTATATCGTATTTTGTTTCTAAATGCAATAGAAGAAGATTGCCAGATTCAATCAACAATTATCAGCAGGCCAACCGGAAATGCCGGCGGTACGCAGGGTATAAAAAACGGGGCGGTCAAAACCGCCCCAACAGATTTATCATATCACAGCATAGGATTTGCTGTCAATATTTATTTGGGTTTTTCCATGGGTTTCTCCCATTTGCACGATTTTAGCGGTACTTTTTTATGTATCATTCCATCTTGAAAAAACCGTTTCCGGCAGTTATTATATAGATACAAAGAGGTGATACCAATGATCTAGTACACCAAAGGTTCTCATGAAAAACAGAACCGAAGGCGGGCTTTCACCTTATCTTCCGATGACATAAATTTCTCAGAAACGATAATCAAGGAATTGAGCCGGAAGCAATTCAACACCATTGGAAAGTCGCCGCCCATCCTAAGAAAGAGAGGTTAACCAAAGATGTTAGATATCAAGAATTCAATGAAATGACCCTCGACGGTTTCAGTGATTAGGAAACCAGTCGAGGGTCATTTCTTTTGGTTCTATGTCAATAGTTGGGGTAGAGCCAAAATAGAATAACTTTTAGATCGTGTCGGAGTTTTGCTCCGACACGACTTTTATGTATTGCAGAATAAAATTCGTTTTCTGAAATTATTGAAGTTGCGCATACCATAGC
>JAFULI010000061.1 GCA_017473455.1 Oscillospiraceae bacterium | reverse complement strand
GAAGGTCACGGTGAGCTTGCCATCCACGAATTTGTAGATGCCCATGTTCTCGCTATCCCCTTCGCAGGCGTAGTCCGCACCGTTGATATAGCCGAAGAGGTAGTAATCCACCACCGGCTCTGCCTCGCCGCAATTGGCGCAGCTTCCGCTTACATAGTTATGACCGGTTGCAGGAATTCCCTGAGAGAAATTATGACCGCAGGTGCCGCAGGTATAGGTCAGAACGCCGGCATCCAGACAGGTGGGATTGACACTCACTACACCTTCATTATAGCTGTGACCAAGAGCGGCAGTTTCGCTATCGGTATAGGAATGACTGCACACTGTGCAGGTGTGGGTGGTGTAGCCCTTATTACCGCAGGTGGGAGCGGTGACCACGCTGCTGTAGCTGTGGCCCAAGGGGGAAATCGGAGTGTCGGTATAGACATCACCGCAGGTGGTGCAGGTATGGGTGGTATAGCCCTGCTCGCTGCAGGTGGGGGGAGTGACCACACTGCTGTAGCTGTGACCCAGCTTGGCTACGGCTTCCGTGTAGCTGTAGCTGCAGGTATTGCAGCTCCACACCCGCTGTCCAATGGCAGTGCAGGTAGGCGCAAGGGTAATCTCATAGCTGCCGAAGGTATGGGAAGACGTAGTATAAACCGCCATATAGGTAGTTTCCCCGGTGACAGCAACCACTTCCTGATTCCACCCGACAAAGGTGTACTCGGTTGCGGATGTGGGTTCTTTGGTGGGTGCCGCAGGCTCTGTGGGAACTGTGCCGTAAGGTACTTGCGCATTGCTTAAAACCGTTCCGTCATCGTCTTGGAAGATAACGGTGTAGGAATTGAGCTTTCTGCTATAGGTGGCAACAAAGGTGGTATCCGATGTAATCGGTCCGGGGTTGATGTTCCATCCGGTGAAGGTGTAGGTATACTGGGCTGTGGCTGCACGGGTGGGATTGGCAGGTACCGTGGGTGTTTCGCCGTACGCCACCTGCTGAGTGGAAATCACCGTACCGTCATTGATAAACTTAACGGTAAAATAATTGGCTTGTCCGCTATAGGTTGCGGTATAAGTCACATCTCCCGTAACTTCGCTGATGGTCTGATCCCAACCGGTAAAGGTGTAGCTGTAGCCGTTGCTGTCGGTTTTGGTGGGATTGGCGGGAGCGGTGGGCATCTGACCGTAGACGTAGGTTTTGGAACTGAGTACAGTGCCGTCATCGTTGACGAATTGTACCGTACAAGGTGCGCCTGCCTCCCAAACCTGCAGGGAGCTGACTGTACCCTTTACGGGGTATGTGCGATTGCCCACATAGTCGAAGGTCAGATCCTTGCCGTTGAGCCAGTCGGAGGTAGTCCCCAGAGCGCTGATTCCGTTGAAGGCATTATTCATGGCACCGAGGCACACATTGTCCACGTACAGATAGACCATGTTGGAGCCATCGGCGGCAATTTTATTGGTTAGGCGGTAGGTATGCTTGGCTGTCCCGTCAATGCCGTGGTCAGAGATATCAATACCGAAATTATTATGCCGGGAGCCGCCACGGTAACCCAGCGCAATCAGACCGGTATCCGAGTAACGGAAGAGGAAGGGAGCATTTTCGGTATTGCCGCCGTCGGATGCTGCCAGCAGGAACGTGCCGCCGGACAAAGTTCCCTCCGCCTCCCACTGCAAACTCCATGGGCGGTCATGGCGCAGGTCGATTTCCTCAGACAGACGGTAGGCTGCGCTGCTGTGAACACCGCCGCTGATGCTGCCGGAATAAATGGTTGCCGGATTGTCTGTCAGATCGGTGCCGGTGGCATTGGCAAGACTATCGGAGGCTTCCCAGCGGTAGTTATTGGGGGTGGTGTCCGGTGCGCCGTTTGCCCATACCTGCAGATAGGAAATATCGCAGTTGGTCAGGGGATGGTTATACGAGCCGATGTAGCTGAAGGCGAAATCCTGACCGGATACCCAGTTGGAGGTGGTGCCCTGAGCATTGATACCGATGTAATAATTGTTCATAGCCCCCAGCTCTACACCGTCCACACTCAGGTAGACCATGTTGGAGCCATCGGAAGCAATTTTATTGGTCAGGCGGTAGGTATGCTCCGCTGTACCGTCGATGCCGTGGTCGGAAAGACGGATACCGTAGTTATTATGCTGAGAAGTTCCGTCATAATAGCCCAGAGCAATGATATTGCTCTGCTTATACCGGAACAGGAAAGGGGCATTGGCAACCTTGCTGTTCTTGCCGGTTGCCAGAAGCATAGCGCCGGTACTGCCGAAATCTCCGGAGGACTTCCATTCCACGACCCACGGGTCATCGTGATACAGCCGCACCGCACGGCTCAGGTTGTAAAGACCGTGGGTGGGGATATTATTGGTAACCGTACCGTGGAATTGGGTGGCAAGGTTATAGGTATTGCCATTGTCGGTCATGGAGGTCAGAACATTGTCCTGCATTTCCCAACGGTAATCGTCCGCTGTGGTGGAGCTCATTGCCGGGTCATAAACATAACCGTAAAAATAGCTGCAGCTATCGTAATCGGTATCGGTGCTGGTCTTTCGGCGGTTACTGTTAAAGTAAAGCTTTCCGCTTTCCTGACAGATGTCCACATCCTCAATTTCAAACAATCCGGCATAGGTTCCGCTGATAATCCGGAAGGAGAGGGTGGGGTCATTTTTGATTTCTCCGGTGGCACCCTCCAAATCATACACCAGTACCACACTGGTATTGATGGTTTCCACATAGGCATTACCGGTCAGAGGCAGAAACACCTTGCCGTCATGGTAAGCAAACCCCTGCTGGGTAAAGGTCGAAAAATCCGTAACCGTACCCTTCAGACGGACAGAGGAAACATTCAGGGTACACAGCCTGGTCAACTCAATATTGCCGCTGGAAGCGGTGGGGTCGAGAGTGCCGGTATACAGAGTACGTCCACTCTTAGCCAAAACCGTAACCTCACGGTCGGAGGCAGACATAATCTGCACGGCGGTCATACCGGTAGCGGTACCGTTGATACTGAAGGTGTAAGTACCGGCAGTGGTCAGGGTTCTGCCACTCATAGTCAAACGGATCAGGTAGGTACCACCGGTGACAAACATCTGACTGGCACCGGCGCAGGAGACCAGATCCAGAGCATTGGCATGGCCCAGATTGTAGAAGTAATAGCCGCCGGTGGAAGCGTTGATCATAAGTTCCTTGTAGCCATCGCTTTTTCTGGTACGCATAATAAACGCAATGGAATCATTGTCGCCAATCTTGGCGCAGTAGGTATAGTCCGCGTCCAGAGTCATGCCCTGCATACTGTAGCAGCCGCCCTGGTCATAAACCATAGATAAGGTCTCGTATTCGCCGTAATGTTTCTGGGGGATGATGTCATTGGCATCTGCCGCCGCCACGGGCAAACCGATTTGGGGCAGCCAACAAGCCAGCATCGCCAGACAAAGGCACAAACAGATAAGACGTTTTACATTCTTACACATAAAAATGCTCCTTCCTTTGGGGTATTTGTATATTTTACATTAGTTTTATCCAAAAGGTAAGGGGAAAACAAAAATTCCACGTTTCGCATAAGAAACACTGTTTACTTCTGTGCAAAAAGACAAAAAACATGGCTGCCATAACTTCCGGTTACAGCAGCCATGAAGGGGCATCTTAGACTTTCGCTTCGCAGCGCTTGGCGGCTTCTTCATCGCCGGCTTTGCGATACCAGTAGGCAGCCTGAGAGTAGTCCTTGGGGACACCTCTGCCGTTTTCGTAGCAGCGTGCCAGCGCAAGCTGGGCTTCCTTGTAGCCCTGA
Organism: Oscillospiraceae bacterium; assembly: GCA_017473455.1. Lineage (GTDB taxonomy): Bacteria > Bacillota > Clostridia > Oscillospirales > Oscillospiraceae > Faecousia. The sequence continues at coordinate 6,031 of JAFULI010000061.1, read as the reverse complement.
TCGGCAGACTTGCGGTACCACTGGACACTTTCCGCCAAATCCACACGGGTACCTTTACCCTGAGAGCAGCGGACACCCAGATTATACTGAGCGGTGGCATGACCCTGCTGGGCAGCCTTGCGGTACCAGGAGGTAGCCTCCTCCTGATTCTGAGGAGTTCCCTTGCCCTGAGAGCAGCGGATACCCAGATTGAACTGAGCGGAAGCATAGCCCTGCTCCGCGGCTTTGCGATACCAGCGGTTGGCTTCGGTATCACTCTGGGGAACACCGGTACCATTGGAATAACGGACAGCCAGATTAAACTGGGCGGCAGCATAACCCTGATCTGCGGACTTGCGGTACCATTCGGATGCCTGAACATCATCCTTGGCAACGCCCTTGCCCTGAGAGTAACGCACACCCAGATTGTACTGAGCGGTGGCATGACCCTGCTGGGCAGCCTTCAGATACCATGCGGTGGCTTCCACATCGTCCTTGGGAACACCGTTACCGTTGGCATACCGGACACCCAGATTATACTGAGCGGAGGCATAACCCTGCTGGGCAGCCTTGCGATACCAGTAAACTGCCTGCTCATCGTCCTTGGGAACACCGTTACCGTTGGCATACTGGACAGCCAGATTGAACTGGGCGGTGGCATGACCCTGCTCCGCAGCCTTGCGATACCAGCGGATGGCTTCCTCCATATCCTTGGTAACACCCTGACCGTGGGAGTAGCAGTAACCCAGACCGGTCATGGATTTCAAAGAACCCTGCTCCGCAGCCTTGCGGTACCAGTATACCGCCTGGTCATAGTCCTTGGGAAGACCTCTGCCGTTTTCATAGCGGACAGCCAGATTGTGCTGGGAGTCCACATGGCCCTGCTCCGCAGCTTTGCGATACCATGCCGAAGCGGTGGTATCGTTTTTCGCCACACCGTAGCCGTTGGCATAGCAGATACCCAGATTGAACTGGGCTTCCGCATACCCCCGATCCGCGGCACCACGGTACCAGCGGACGGCATTGGCATAGTCCTTCTTGAAGTAGTATTCGTCACCGGTGGCATTGCAGGATTCGGGGGAGAGGGAGGCATCCACGGGGGCAGGCAAATCCTGAATGCTGTCCACATCCCCGGTCTTGGTGATAGAACCGAAGTTCACATCCCGGCAGGCCTGCAGGAGCTTCGCCTCTGCCAGCGTATCCAGAAAAGACTCCAGGCTGGGGTGGCGCAGGTAGTACATAGCATGGAGGTTGCCAAGCTGCAGCCGCATACCGAAGGTCAGCTCCACTTCCTCCAGATAAATGACCAGAGGGTTGATCTCCATGTCTGCCGCCATGCTGATTTCCCGGCGGCAGTTCTTGGATTTCAGGGCAGCTTCGGTGATAAACGCAATGACGCAGGAGCTTTTCGCCAGATGCTCACCGATAAACTCCGGCCACTCTGTAGCGGCTTCGGTACCGGCATCGTACCAAACCCGGAAACCACGCTTCTGCAGTCCGTCAATCATGGGCAGGACGAGAGCAGAGTCCTTGTGGGCATAGCTGATAAAGATATAAGGTTCAACGCCGTCGTAGGCTTTGGGATAATGGAACATAGGACGTGCCTCCTGAGATATATTCTAACTGATAGTTTACTATATTTATTAACAAAAGGCAAGGCAGACTATCGCATGAAATGATTGAATTATTTTTTTACTGTGGTATAATGAGCGAAAATACCTTTTGGAGGGAAACCCCATGAGCAGAGCAGACGAATTGTATATTGCCACCTGTCTGGATATTTTGAATAACGGTTTTTCCGATGAGGGACTGGAAGTCCGTCCCCGTTGGGCGGACGGAACACCTGCCCATACCATTAAGAAATTCGGTGTGGTAAACCGCTATAATCTGGCGGAGGAATTCCCCATTATGACCCTGCGGCGCACCTACTGGAAGAGCGCCGTGGACGAGCTTTTGTGGATCTGGCAGAAGAAATCCAACCGCATCTGTGACCTTGGCAGCCATGTCTGGGACGAGTGGGCAGGGGAGGACGGTACCATTGGCAAAGCCTATGGCTACCAGCTTGGCATCAAGCACCACTATAAAGAAGGGGACTTCGATCAGGTGGATCGGGTTTTGTATGACCTGAAGCACAATCCTGCCTCCCGGAGAATCCTGACGAACATCTACAATTTCGAAGACCTTCACGAGATGAACCTCTACCCCTGCGCCTATTCCATGACCTTCAACGTCACGGGAAACAAGCTCAATGCCATTTTGAATCAGCGTTCTCAGGATATGCTCACCGCCAACAACTGGAACGTCTGCCAGTATGCGGTGCTGGTGCACATGATGGCGCAGGTTTCCGGCTTGCAGGCAGGCGAGCTGGTTCATGTGATTGCGGACTGCCATATTTATGACCGGCACATTCCGGCAGTCAAGGCGATGCTGGAACGGGAAGGCTTCCCGGCACCGAAATTCTCCATGGATGAGAGCATCACGGATTTCTATGCCTTCACCAAGGACTCCTTCCGGATGGAGAATTATCAGTTCCATCCCTTTGATTTTGAAATTCCCATGGCAATCTGAGGTGAATGCTATGGTATTGATTGCGGCAGTTTATGACGATTGGGGCATCGGTGCCGACGGCACGCAGCCCATCGCCCTGAAGGCAGACCGAAAATTCTTCCGGGAAACCACCCGTGGCGCGGCAGTGATTGCCGGACGTCGGACTGTGGCGGATTTTCCCGGGCAAAAACCTCTGCCCGGACGGCAGAATATTGTGCTGACCCGAAAAGGGGGAGAGCTTCCCGGTTTTACCCTGTGCGGCAGCATTGCTGAGGTGCTGGCACTGACGAAGGACATGGAAAACGTCATGGTCATCGGCGGCGGCAGCGTGTATGCCCAGCTTCTGCCTTATTGTGACGGAGCCTATATTACCAAGGTTCACACCACCCCAAGGTCAGACACCTATCTTCCCAATCTGGATGCCGACCCCCAATGGCAGTTGGCACAAATCCTCCAATCCGGGGAAGAAGAGGGCATTCCCTACGAAATGTGTTACTACCGTCGGGCATAAACAGCAAAACGCAACATCCGCAGGTTTATACCTGCGGATATTGCGTTAAAAGGAGAGGAAAATGAAAAAGAGGAAGAACAGATACTTTACTGTTATCCTACCGAAAAAATGTGAAGAAAGAAAGGGTATAAATATTAAGATTGGATGAAGTTCCCTGAAAAGCAGGATTTGCCCCTGCAGAATTATTGACTTTCGATAATTTTAGTGGTATAGTCACGGTAGCAGGAGGTGTTGCCGCTTTGAAAAACCATAAACTCCCGGCAAGAATTACCCTCTGGGTCAATCGGGGTGTAGGCATTCTGATTGGGATTTTGCTGTTCACCCTTCCCCTGATTCTGGACTGGTATGCCAACTTTCGGGATCTGGGCGAGATTGGACAGTGGGTGGTCACCGTGGCATTTTACTGCTGTGCGGTGGTGATTGCCGTGGCGCTTTGGAATATGGACGTGATGCTGCGTGCCATCCTGAGAGATGAGGTTTTCGTCAGCGACAATGTCCGCAGGCTTCGCACTCTTAGGCTGTGCTGCGGTCTGGTGAGCCTGATTTGCCTGATTGCCGGTGTGGCGTATCCTCCCGTGATGTTTATCGCCATCATCATGGGCTTTTTGTGCCTGACGGTCAGTGTGGTTGCCAGCGTGATGGATGCCGCTGTGGCACTTCGGGAAGAAAACGACCTGACAATCTGAGGAGGAGCTATGGCGATTATTGTGAATCTGGATATCATGCTGGCAAAGCGGAAAATGACCTCTTTGGAACTTGCCCAGAGGGTGGGCATGACCCCTGCCAACCTGAGTATCCTGAAAACCGGAAAAGCGAAAGCGGTGCGAATCAGCACCATGAACCAAATCTGCCGGGAGCTGCAATGTCAACCCGGCGACCTGTTTGAATTTGTGGAGGATGATGACCCATGGAAGAGATGAACAACCAATTCCCCTGGGCGCAGGAGCAGCCCACACCCACCGGTGATCCCGTAATCATTGCCGAGTCCGCTCCGGAGAGTCCGGTGCCTCCGGCACATCCGGTGAGAACCTTCTTCCTCACCGGTAAGAAAGAGCTGGTATTTGGCTTCTTCGTTACCCTTTGCTGCCTGATGATGGCAAATTTCACCCTTTTCGGCGGCTTCAGTCTGGGCTTCAGCATTGCGGCTGTGGCATATATCCTGTGTGCGGCAATTTATCTTTTGAGCACCGGCTGCCGTTTGACTCTGTACAGCGGTCTTTTGCTGGGTCTGAGCCTTGTGATTTCCGCAGGCTACGCCCGATCGGATGACGGAGTTGTAAAGTTTATTCTGGTGCTGTTTTTGTTTGTGTCCACCAATCTGGGGCTTTGCCTGATGGCAGGTCAGCAGCGGCGGCAGGAGGGGAGCGTCAGCTCCCTGATTGACGTGACCCGTACCTTGTTTACCATGGGCTACGGTCAGCTTCCCCGGGCATTCCGCGGTCTGTTCCGGGCGCTGCGGGGTAAAGGCTCTCTGGGCAGAAAAATCGGCGCAATCCTCATTGGTATTGTCATCATGCTGCCGGTGGTGGGTCTGCTGATTCCCCTGCTCACCGAGGCGGATGCCGCCTTCGCCGGACTGATGGAGGTACTTCCGGAAATCAATGTCTGGGAAGCCACTGTGACGGTGATGTTCGGTGTGGGCATGGCTTGCATTGTATACACCCGGAGCGTAGCGCTGCGTCACCGTCCCAAGAGCGCACCGGTGGAATTCGGTATCCGCAAGGGTCTGAATGCCCTGACCATCAACACGGTGCTTTGCGGCGTATGTCTGGTTTATTTCCTGTACCTGTTCAGCCAGCTTGCCTACTTTGTTGGCGGTTTTGCCGGGATTTTGCCCGAGGAATTCACCATGGCGCAGTACGCACGCAGAGGCTTTTTTGAAATGGCATGGCTGTGCGGCATCAATATGACCATCATCGTCCTTGCGGTGCTGCTGGTGCGTAAGCCTGAAGGAAAAGCCCCCCTGTCCACCCGGGTGCTGTGTCTGTTTATCGGACTTGTCACCGTATTCATGGTGGCAGCCGCCAGCGCAAAGATGGCTATGTACATCAACTCCTACGGTCTGACCCGTGCCCGTGTAGCAACCGAGCTTGCGATCATCTTCCTTGGCATCGCTGCCCTGACGGTGAGTGTATCTCTGTTCCTGAGCAAGCCCCGGTATATGCAGGTGCTGGTCATCACAGCGCTGATTATGGGCGCGGTGACAATCTGGGCAGATATGGATACCGTCATTGCCACCTACAACGTCCAGAGCTATCTGTCCGGCAGACTGGAGGAAGTGGATCTGGACTACCTTGAAGACCTGTCCGACGGTGCTGTTCCCCAAATTGCCCTGCTGGTCAACGACTCTGACCCCGACGTGGCTGAGAAAGCCCAAAAAATTGTCGATCGCCGCACCAGCTATTGGGAGGATTTCCGGGAGTGGAACTATGCCGACTGGCTGGCAGACCAATTCGCCAAAAATAACTAACCGCATCCCCCCGCCGACCACCCCGGTCGGCGGGGATTTCTTCATGTTCCATTGATAAGAAAAATTGGTGTTTAGCAGGGGCCGGCGCCGACCACGGCCCGAGGGTCGATGTAGGCATCGACCCCTACACCGCACCCAGCCCCCGACGTGTCATCCTGAGTGCAGTGAAGCGAAGCGGAACGAAGTCGAAGGATCTATTTGTTCGGTTTTCATATCTTTTCCGACAAATCCTATGCCTTTACGTTCGGGATCCTTCGACTCCGCTCCGCTTCGCGAAGACATGACATCCTTGGGACTTGGGATCGTAAACACCAATTTATCCGTCTTCCTGCCCCACATCCGGATTTTCTCATCGCTCCTGATTGCACTTTCCGGGATGATTTAATCGGGTAGGAGGCTGACCGTATAATTGTCCGGTCAGCCGACCTCCCACAGAACCGTACGTACCGTTCGGTATACGGCTCCTCCCTTGTTTATGCCTTTACAGACTTGTAATAGCCACTAAAACTCAGGAAACCAGCCTT
>JAFULI010000008.1 GCA_017473455.1 Oscillospiraceae bacterium | reverse complement strand
GCCGATGCCACCGGCCCCAAGCATCTGGACGTTACCCTGACCCGGGCAAAGTTCAACGAGCTGACTGCCGATCTGGTGGAGCGTACCATGAAGCCCGTCCGTCAGGCTATGAGTGATGCCGGTCTGAAGGCATCCGACCTGCACAAGGTTCTGCTGGTTGGCGGTTCTACCCGTATTCCTGCGGTGCAGGAGGCTGTCAAGGGCATCACCGGCTCTGAGGGCTTCAAGGGCATCAACCCCGACGAGTGTGTTGCGCTGGGCGCAGCCATTCAGGGCGGTGTTCTCACCGGCGATGTCAAGGACGTTGTCCTGCTGGACGTCACTCCCCTGAGCCTGGGTCTGGAGACCATGGGTGGTGTGTTCACCCGTCTGATTGACCGCAACACCACCATCCCCACCCGTAAGAGCCAGATTTTCTCCACCGCTGCCGACGGTCAGACCACCGTGGAAATCCACGTGCTGCAGGGCGAGCGTGAGATGGCTGCTTACAACAAGACTCTGGGCCGCTTCCAGCTCAGCGGTATTGCTCCGGCTCCCCGTGGCGTGCCTCAGATTGATGTTACCTTCGACATCGATGCCAACGGTATCGTGAACGTTTCCGCCAAGGATCTGGGTACCGGCAAGGAGCAGAAGATCGTCATCACTGCTTCCACCAACCTGAGCCAGGACGACATCGACAAGGCTGTCCGTGAGGCTGAGCAGTATGCCGCCGAGGATAAGGCCCGTAAGGACGAGGTGGACGCTCACAACGCTGCCGACCAGACCATCTACCAGATTGAGAAGGCCATGGGCGAGCACGCCGATAAGATTACCGACGACGAGAAGGCAACCATTCAGGCTGCCATCGACAAGCTCAAGGAGCTGAACAAGGGCTCTGACATCGAAGCCATCAAGGCCGGCACCGAAGAGGTGCAGAAGGCATTCTACCCCGTGGCAGAGAAGATCTACAGCCAGGCTGCGCCTCAGGGCGGCGGTTGTGGTGAGGACTGCGGCGGTGGCTGCGGCGACGGCCCTGTGGATGCGGACTTCGAGCCCATCGATTGATAAAAAACCAACGCAAGCGGCGGCACCCAGCCGCCGCTTGCGGTGCGATAAATTGTTGTTTAGTTTGCATCGTACCCGACGTGTCATCCTGAGCGGAACGAAGTGGAGTCGAAGGATCTCGAACGTAAATGTTGGAAAACTATCGGAAAAGATATGAAAACCAAGCAAATAGATCCTTCGACTCGCTTACGCTCGCTCAGGATGACATACGTTTTCGGTGCGGAGGTAGACTTTCAAACAACAATTTACCGTTCCATACTATCTCTATCTCTCACACGAGGTGACGGCTTATGGCTGAGAATAAACGTGATTATTATGAGGTGCTGGGAGTTTCCAAGACTGCCACTGCCGAGGAAATTAAAAAGGCATATCGAAAAGCCGCGATGAAGTACCACCCTGACCGCAACCCCGGTGATAAGGATGCCGAGGAGCGTTTCAAAGAGGTGGGCGAGGCTTACGAAGTCCTCTCCGATGAGCAGAAGCGTGCCCGTTATGACCAGTACGGCTTTGCCGGTGTCGACCCCAACTACGGTGCCGGCGGCGGTGGCGGTTACGGCGGCTATGGCAGCTATGGCGGATTCGGTGATTTCGGTGATTTGGGCGACCTCTTCGGCGCGTTCTTTGGCGGCGGTGGACGTACTCAGACCCGGAATGCCCCCCGTCAGGGTGAAAACGTGGGTGTCCGTCTGGAGCTGACCTTTGAAGAAGCCGCTTTCGGCTGCGAAAAGGAAGTCAATATCAGCCGAATCGAGAACTGTCCTTCCTGCAGAGGCACAGGTTCTGCCGATGGTGTGGTGGAAACCTGCCGCCAGTGCCGTGGTGCCGGTCAGGTGCGTACCACCCAGAGCTTCATGGGCATGACCATGCAGTCCAATGCGGTGTGTCCTTCCTGCAGCGGACGGGGTAAGATCGTCAAGACTCCCTGCCCTACCTGCCGTGGCAAGGGCAAGGGCAGACGAAACCACAAGGTCACCGTCCGTGTGCCTGCCGGTGTGGATGCCGGTCAGGTGGTGCCGGTTCGGGGCGAGGACTGCGTTGGCAGCAACGGCGGCCCCAACGGTGACGTGCTGGCTGAAATCTACATCCGCCGCCATCCTATCTTCCAGAGGGAGCATACCACGGTGTACTGCGAAGTTCCCATCACCTTCACTCAGGCGGCGTTGGGCGCGGAAATTCAGGTACCCACCCTCGATGGCAATATGACTTATGAAATCCCTGAGGGAACTCAGACCGGAACGACCTTTACCATCCGGGAAAAGGGCATTCCCTATGTCAATAACCCCCGTCGTCGGGGTGACCAGCGGTTTACTGTGGTGGTGGAAACCCCCACGAGGCTCTCCCGGGAGCAGAAAGAGCTGCTGCGCCAGCTTGACGAAGGTCTTGACGGCAAATCCAGCCCCAAACGCAAAAAGTTCTTTGACATGGTCAAGGACTTCTTAGGCTAAATACAAAGCCCTCTCCTTCGCCTACCGTGAAGGAGAGGGCAATTTGTTTGAAAATCCTCGGGGAGGAGAAATTGTTGTTTACACAACAATTTCTCCTCCTTTTGGGTGTATCTTATGTCTTGTATCACGGGGAATTTTATTGTATAATGGAGAAAAACTCTGCCGGGAGGCTGTTGATTATGAAACGTACCGATTATATCAGTTGGGATGAATACTTCATGGGCATTGCCATGCTGGCTGCCATGCGCAGCAAAGATCCCAATACGCAGGTGGGCGCCTGCATTGTTTCCGGGGAGAATATCATCATCTCCACCGGCTACAACGGAATGCCCAAGGGCTGCTCCGATGATGAGTTCCCCTGGGGTCGGGAGGGCAGCGATGCCAAGTACCCCTATGTGGTACACGCGGAGCTGAATGCCATCCTCAATGCCAACGGACGTGACCTGCGGAACAGCCGGCTGTATGTGGCACTGTTCCCTTGCAACGAGTGCGCCAAGGCAATTATCCAGAGCGGCATCCGGGAGGTTTATTATCTGTCCGATAAGTATGCCGATACCATGGGAACGCTGGCTTCCAAGCGGATGCTGGATGCCGCCGGTGTCAAGTATCAGCGCCTGCGCCCCAAGATGAGCACCATTACGTTGGACTTCACCCCTGCGGAGGAAAAATGAAAGAGTATATTGCAGTGTTTGACTCCGGTGTTGGAGGCATCAGCGTTTTACGGCATCTTTGCGCCGTGATGCCTCAGGAGCGTTTTTTGTACTTCGGGGACTCTGCCAATGCCCCCTACGGTACCCGTCCTACGGAGGAAATTCGGGCTTTGACCTTAGCAGCGGCGGAAAAGCTCATGGCACGGGGGTTGAAGGCGCTGGTTGTCGCCTGCAACACTGCCACCGCCGCCGCTATTGAGGCACTTCGGGAAAGGTATCCCGACTCCATCATCATCGGCATTGAGCCGGCGCTGAAAACTGCCTGCGATCGGTTTCCCGGAAAGAAAATCGGTGTCATGGCAACCCCTGCCACCCTTCGGGAGGAGAAATTCGCCCGACTTTTGGAGCGGTGCGGCAGGCAATGTCAGGTGGTAAAGCTGCCGGCAGCCGGTCTGGTGGAACTGGTGGAGGCAGGAAAAGCCAACTCTGAGGAATCTTTTGCCCTGCTGGAACCCCTGCTGAAGCCCTATGCCGGGGAACTGAGTGCCGTGGTGCTGGGCTGTACTCACTATCCCTTTGCCGCCCCCACCGTTTCCCGTTTGCTGGGAGAGAATACCCTCCTGCTGGATGGGGGAGAGGGTACGGCGCTGCATACCCGTCGCCGTCTGGAAGCTGCAGGACTTTTGCGGACAGAGGGCGAGGGGGAGATTATCTTTGAAAACAGTCTGGATTGCGGTGAAACCGTTGCGCTTTGCCGCCGTCTGCTGATGGAGGCAAAGCCATGATGGATGCCCTGATTTTTGATATTGACGGCACACTTTGGGACTCCCGTGCTTTGGTAGCGGAGGGATATAATATCCAGCTTCGCCGGGAAGGACTGGAGCAGCTGTGTGTCACCGCGGAGGATTTTCTTCCGCTGTTTGGCAAGGTGATGACGGAGATTGCCGACGTGATTTTTGCCACTGTCCCGACACCGGAGCGTTATGCTCTGATGCAGCGGTGCATGGATACGGAAAACCGCTATCTGGCGGACAACCCCTGCCAGATCGGTTACCCCGGCATTCGGGAAACCATGGTGGCATTAAAAGAAAAGTACCGGCTCTTCATCGTCAGCAACAGCCAGAAGGGATATCCGGAGCTGTGCATCCGAAAGCTGGGGCTTTCGGGGCTGATAGAGGGGCATCTGTGCTTCGGAGATACCGGCAAGCCCAAGGGGGAGACCCTCCGCCGGCTGATTGCTATGTATGATTTGCAAAGCCCGGTGTACATCGGAGATACGGGTCTGGATGGGGAAGCTGCCCAAGTGGCAGGCATCCCCTTTATCTGGGCAGCCTACGGCTTCGGCGCACCGGAAACCTACCACGCAAAGTTGGAGGAATTCTCTCAGCTTCCCAGAGTTTTGGAGGAAATGCCATGAGTATCGGAATGGACAGCCAATGCTTTTTGTGCCACTTCCGTCGGAATGTGGAAATGGCCCGTGCTCTGGGGGACGAGGAGACTGCCACCGCCTTTGCAAGGGATTTGATGGCGCTGTACCTGAAGCTGCCGGCAGATGCCGCGTCTCCCATCGCCGCGCCGGGAACGACGGAACTGTTTCAGAAGCACTACGGGCTTTCTCCTGACCGCTATCGGGCAGAGAAGGAACAGTCCAACCGCTTTGTTCTGGAGCGGCTGGATGCCATCCGCACACGGGTGGAAAGTGCCGCCGATCCGGTGTATGCCGGACTGCAGATGGCGATATTGGGTAATTATATCGACTTTTCCGCCTTGCAGGGGGAGGTCAGCTTTGAAAAACTGGAAGAGATGCTGGACACCGCCGCGGGGATGGAACTGGACGAAGATGTCTACCGGGACTTCTGTCGGGAGCTTTCCGCAGGAGGGAAGCTGCTGTACCTGACGGATAACGCAGGAGAAATCGGCTTTGACCGTATTTTTGCCGAGGCGATTCACAAGGCATATCCCCAGATTGCCATTACCTTCTGTGTCCGTGGCGGCCCTGCTTTGAACGATGCCACCCGTGAGGATGCGCAGGCTGTGGGGATTCCCTTCCCCGTCATTGACAACGGCAACACCGTACCCGGTACAGACTTAACGCAGCTGGGCAAGGAAGCCCGTACCGCCATGGAAGAAGCCAACGTCATTCTTGCCAAAGGGCAGGGCAATGCCGAAACCCTTCTGGGCTGCGGCTATCCTATCTACTATGCCTTCCTGGTCAAATGCCCCCGTTTCATCGACCGTTTCCAAAAACCCAAGCTCACACCGATGCTGGTTAAAGAACGGAACGGTAAATAATAAGATACAAGATACACGGTCTGATTGTGGGATAAATTGTTGTTTACCGGCAAGCCGGCAAACAACGAATGAATAATGAAGCCGCACAGCTAATGAATGATGAATAAGGTCAATGATTGTTCTTATTATATCGGATTTTCCTCTTGACAAATGGAAATGTTCCTACTATAATGGTATGGTCTGTGAATACAGACATATCCTTGCTCACGGCGCGACCGTGGGCCTAAAAGTCCAAAAGGAGGTGCAAACAACATGGCTAAGATCACCGGTAAGTACGAGGTGCTCTACATCATCGACCCCGCTCAGGGCGAGGAG
>JAFULI010000060.1 GCA_017473455.1 Oscillospiraceae bacterium | reverse complement strand
CTCATGATGGTGCAAACGTCGTTCTCCTTGACGAACTTGAAGCTGTCGTCCAGAACGCTTGCCTCGATGGGCTCCAGCTCGTAGGTCTCCTGATCCATGAAGTAGTACAGCTCACCGTCGGTGTAGGAGTACTCCATCTTCTTACGCTCAACGTAAGCGGTGGGGAACTTGGCAGTGGGGTTGAAGCTGGTTTCGGTGACACCGCCGGTGATGACGTTCTTCATCTTCACACGGACGAAAGCCGCACCCTTACCGGGCTTAACGTGCTGGAACTCCACGACCTGCATAACCTTGCCGTCCATATCGAAGGTAATGCCGTTTCTAAATTCGCCTGCAGAAATCATTTTGATATCCTCCTAAATTGCTCCCCTTTCGGGGGTGCGAAATATTGATAAAATTGTAGCTGATATATTCTAACCGAAATCCGTAGATTTTTCAAGGGGAAAAGCGAATTTTTTCAGATAATTATCAAATTTTTAGGGCTGTGGGTCAGGTTTTCACAGCCATCGGGCTGAAATACCACCACATCTTCGATTCTGACACCGAATTTTCCCGGCAAATAGATGCCCGGCTCTGCGGAGGAAACCATATTTTCCTGCATCACCGCGGTACCGGAGGGGTTGCAGTTGGGGCTTTCGTGGATTTCCAGTCCCAGAGAGTGACCGTAGCCGTGGCCGAAATATGCCCCGTAACCGGCATCGATAATCACCTGACGGGCGGCGGCATCCACGTCCTTACCGGTCACTCCGGCTCTGGAAGCGGCGATGCCTGCGCTCTGGGCTTTCAGCACGATATCGTAAACCTGCCGCATTTCTTCGGTGGCATAGCCCAGTGCCACGGTACGGGTCATATCCGAGCAGTAGCCCTGATACATAACACCAAAGTCCATGGTGATGAAGTCGCCCTTTTGGAGCTTACGGTCACCGGGGACACCGTGGGGCAGGCTGGAATTCGGCCCGGAGACTACAATCGGCTCAAAGCTCAGACCCTCGCCACCGTTTTTCAAAAGGCAGTACACCAATTCCGCAGCCAGTTCTTTTTCCGTCATGCCCTCCCGAATTCTGCCGAGAACTTCGGAAAAGGCGGCATCGGTGATTTCCTGAGCTTTACGCATTCTTTCCAGTTCGTAAGGCTCTTTGACCTGACGGAATTGGGAAATGGCGGCGTTCATGGGAACCAGCTTTGCGTGCAGCGCCTTTTCAAAGGCAAGATACTCCGCAACGGTGAGGTAGTTTTCTTCGTAGCCCAGCTTGGTGACACCGAATTCGTCAATAGCGGCATTGATGAGGGTGCTGTAGGGGTTGCTGCGGGTCATTTCCATGACCTCGAAGCCCCGGATCTTCTTCTGAGCGGACTCCAGATACCGACTGTCGGTAAAGTAACGGCAGCCCTTCTTTGTGACGATGGCAACTCCCTCGGCAATGTCAAACTCCGCACCGTAGTGGCGGCTGTAGCGGCTGGTGAGCAGAAGCCCGTCCGCCTCATGAGTCAGTACGGAAAGGTATTTTTCAAGGTTGGTCATTGGGAAATTCTCCTTTTTCTTGCCAGAAATATAAAGGGAAGCTCCAGCACATGGCGCAGCTTCAGCCAGATATTATGATTGTCGATCGCCTCCACCAGAATGGAGCGGACACCGCAGCCGTTTGCCCCTAAGGTGTCGGTAAAAATCTGGTCACCCACCAAAGCGCACCGGGAGGCAGGCAAGCCGTATTGTTTCAGGCATTGCCGAATCCCCTTGGGGAAGGGCTTTTTGGCATGGGTAATGCAATCAATACCGTAGTGGCTGCAGAAGGTACGCACCCGACCCTTTTTGGAGTTGGACACCACGCAGATTTTCACCTGAGAAGCCAGCATGGTTTTGAGCCAGTCTTCCATTTCCGCTGTGGGGGTACTGGTGGTATAGGGAACGATGGTATTGTCAAAATCCATCATCAGCAGTTCCACTCCAATCCCCGAGAGAAATTCCGGGGTGAGCTGGGTCAGCCGACGAAACTGATATTTGGGAAGCAGGGAAAAAGGCATATGCTGCGGCTCTCTTTCATAAATATATTCAGAATTATACCACAGGAGGTGGGGTTTGTCCATGGAAATTCCCGTATTTCTCGCCTTCACCGCCGCTGAGCTGAGCAGCCGTCCCCTTGGGGCGCACTGGGGCTATCTGGGGTGTCGGTTTTCCGCCTCGGGCTTGGGGCTGGGGAATATCCCCAGAAGTCTGCCGGAGGGGGGAATGCTGATTGTTACCGATTCCACCGACGCAGCACGCCATGACCCGGCATTGGTCACGGGAACCCTGCTGGCACTGACAGAGACCTTCCGCTGTGAAAGTGTCCTGCTGGATTTTCAGAAACCGGGAAATCCGGAAGCGTTATCCATTGCCCAGGCGGTGGTGGCAGGGCTTTCCTGCCCGGTGGGGGTATCGGAGCATTATGCCGAAACGCTTCCCTGCCCGGTGCTGGTTTCCCCCATCCCACCGGATATTTTGCCACAGGAACATTTACAGCCATGGTCAGGCAGGGAAATCTGGCTGGAATTGAGTCGGGAGGGCAGACAAATCCATGTGGACGGAAAAGGAAGCCGCTATTCTCCCCTGCCCCATCACACACCGACGGAAACTGCCTTGTATGACGGGGAACTGTGCTGTCATTACGAAATCCGGTTACGGGAGGACAGCATCTGTTTTTCTCTGGGGAGAACCTATGAGGATCTCACCGCTCTCCTCGAAAAAGCAAAACACCACGGAGTCACCCGTGGTGTTGGCTTGTGGCAGGAGCTGGGATAGCCTTGGTCGCGCAGAGATCAATTGTTGTTTGAAGTTCAATTGCGCATATGCCACTTGCCTCTCCCTTTGGGAGAGGTGCCCCCGAAGGGGGGCGGAGAGGGCATCGTGATTTTCTTAAAGAAAATCACATCGCCGCAGGCGATAACGACACATTTTCCTGAAAATCAGAAAAATTCTAACATTTTTCTGGTTGCCCTCTCAGTCACGCCTTACGGCGTGCCAGCTCTCCCAAAGGGAGAGCCAAGTCG
>JAFULI010000059.1 GCA_017473455.1 Oscillospiraceae bacterium | reverse complement strand
GTGCTCCTGCAGGTTGTGGCCAACACCGGGGATATAAGCGGAAACTTCCATACCGTTGGTCAGACGCACACGGGCGATCTTACGCAGTGCGGAGTTGGGCTTCTTGGGGGTGGTGGTACGAACAGCGGTGCACACGCCACGCTTCTGGGGGGAGGGCAGACTGGTAGCCTTGTTCTCAAGGGTGTTCAGACCTCTCTGCAGAGCAGGAGCGGTGGACTTGTAGGTGACCTGCTTACGGCCATTCTTAACGAGCTGGTTAAAAGTAGGCATTTCATTTCTCCTTTCTTGAGTTCTCGCCTTTCGGCGGGTATCTATTCTACGGAATATTTCCGATAGAACCGGGATTAATCCACGGCGGCTGCCGCGGCGGCTCCGACTTCGATACCGCAGGCACTTCCCAGAGCCTGCATGGTAGCGACCCAGCCATAGGATACACTATTCAATTCGCACAGCTCAGCCAAGGGAGCTGTCAGGGCAGGGTCAGCATTTTTCGCCAGATACACAAACTTTGCCCGTCCGTTTCGGAGGGCTTTGCGGAGCTGCTTTGCTCCGACCACAATCTGTTTTCCGCTCAATTCCGCCAAATCCCCGCATTCCGGGATCATACAATCATTCATCGTATCCATACAAAATAGTATTATAAGCATTTTTTGAAAAAAGTCAACAAATTTTCGAGAAATTTTTCTGCAATTCTGCCGGAAAATCTTTTGTCTTTCCACGAAAAATATCTTTCCACAGTTGGTGGATTCTCCCCTTCCCTGAAGGCAGAATGGAATTCCGGATGATAAATTGTTGTTTGACCCCCCCTGGAAGATGATACGTTTTGCTTCCCTTTTCTCTAAAAACAAAGGTTTTATTAAATTTTGCAAAGTTAACCAAAAGGGTTGACAAATTAAATCTCGTGAGTTATAATTGTATTAACCTTAAAGGTTAAGAAGGAGGAATTGCTATGCTAACCAGTATAGGAAGATTTTTAAGAAAACTCCGCATAGACAATGGAGAAATCTTGAAAGACATGGCGGAAGCGTTGGGGGTTTCTTCTGCATTTTTATCCGCAGTTGAAAACGGCAAGAAGAAAATGCCAGAGGGGTGGATCGAAAAACTCAAGACTATCTATTCTTTCACGGCAGAACAGGCAGAAGAACTGCAAGCTGCAGTTATTGATACCAATGATGCTGTGGAGCTTAATCTGCAAAATGCAACGCCCGGCAACAGAGCCCTTGCTATATCGTTTGCCAGAGAGTTTGATTCCCTTGACGACGAGACAAGCAAAAAGATTTTTGAAATCCTGAAACGACGTAAGGGGGACTAACCTATTGAGCAATTATATGGTTGAACAGGTAGTCAAGCAACTGGTATGCAGCACATCATATCCCGCCATGCAGATGATTTTCAAACAAAGCATGGCGTAGCAAAAACAGAGATTGCACATCATCTTGAAACGGTTTTTCGTCACGGAAAAGTAGAGTATAGCCGAATTTCACCTAAAACTGGTGGATATGAGAGGTTATACAGCCACAACGGAAAGTACTATCTTCTATCGGGTGTAGGAGAAAATGGATATATTGTTTCTGCGTATCCGATTGGAGAAAAAGAAGCATTGAAGCTTATCAGGAGGTATGGAAATTGAAAGCAGAGAAACAAGTAATAAGAATCCGACTGGACTACCTTCAAGGTCCTATTTGGATGAGCGATATTGAAACCGGAGAACCTTTAACTGGCATCGAGTTAATTGATAATGATCCTGAACTCAGGGAACCCAATCGCAAAGCGGGACAGATGTTCAGCTCCTATTACGAATTCGACACACACGATGCTCCGTGTTGGTTTAATCATGAAAAAGAGAAAGCGGAAAAAGACATTATGCTTGATCTTATCGCACAAATTGTCGCACGCTTAGAGGAAATCAACGACGGCAGTTTCGTAATCGAGGATTTAGAAACTGAAAGGTTGAGAGCACTATAACAGAAACGCAAAAGCCGACAGCTTTCGCTGTCGGCTTTTGATTATGATTGGGTTATTCTGCGTCGTCCTCGTCGGTGGGGACTTCAGCCAGTCGGCTTTCGGGGGTAATGCCGGGCTTGTAGTCCCGGTATGCCATCATGCCGGAGCCGGCAGGGATGAGCTTGCCGATCAGGACGTTCTCCTTCAGACCCACCAGATGGTCGACCTTGCCCTTGATTGCGGCATCGGTCAGAACCTTGGTGGTTTCCTGGAAGGATGCGGCGGAGAGGAAGGAGTCGGTTGCCAGAGCAGCCTTGGTGATACCCAGCAGCACCGCGGAGGCTTCAGCCAGACGAAGCTCGGTCTCACCGGCATCGATTCTTGCCTGAATAGCAGCGTTGGCATCCTCAAACTCAAAGACATCGATGACCGTGCCGGTGAGCAGGGCGCTGTCGCCGGGCTCTTCCACACGAACCTTACGCATCATCTGACGGATGATGACTTCGATATGCTTATCGTTGATTTCAACGCCCTGCTGACGGTACACAGCCTGAACGGACTGCACCAGATAATCCTGAACAGCCTCCACACCGGAGATTCTCAGGACATCCTGGGGATACAGAGCACCATCGGTGATGGGCTCGCCCTTGTTGACCTTCTTGCCGTGCTGAACCTTCAGACCCACGGAGTAAGGCACCTGATAGACCTTCACTTCCCCGTCCTCAGCGGTGACGGTGATGCTGCGAAGGGCGGTACGGTGGGTATCGTCGATGGCGACAGTACCGGTAATTTCGGAAATCTGTGCCATCTTCTTGGGGCGGCGGGCTTCGAACAGTTCTTCAACTCTGGGCAGACCCTGAGTGATATCGTCACCTGCAACACCGCCGGAGTGGAAGGTACGCATGGTAAGCTGAGTACCGGGTTCACCGATGGACTGAGCAGCAATGATACCAACGGCTTCGCCCAGATCCACTTCCTTGGAAGTGGCAAGGTTCATACCGTAGCACTTGGCGCACACGCCCACACGGGCACGGCAGCCCAGAATGGTGCGGATATAAATCTTGTCGATACCGGCCTTCTCGAACTTGGCGGCATCCTCAGGCATCATCATGACGTCCTTGGAGTGCAGCAGCTCACCGGTTTCGGGATGCACAATATCGTTGACCGGGTAGCGGCCGCGGATACGGTTGCCGAAGGAGTCCACAACGTCACCGTTCTTGTCCACCACAGCGCCGACCCAGATGCCGTTGGGCGTTCCACAGTTGCGCTCACGAATAATCACATCCTGAGAAACGTCAACCATTCGACGGGTCAGGTAACCGGAGTCAGCGGTACGAAGAGCGGTATCGGTCATGCCCTTACGGGCGCCTCTGGAGGAGATGAAGTACTCCAGAACGCTCAGACCTTCACGGAAGTTTGCCTTAACAGGGATTTCGATGGTACGGCCGGCGGTATCCGCCATCAGACCACGCATACCCGCAAGCTGACGAATCTGTGCCATGCTGCCACGGGCGCCGGAGTCCGCCATCATGTAGATGGGGTTGAACTTGTCCAGATTTCCCTGCAGAGCGCCGGTGACATCGGCGGTGGTCTTTTCCCACTGCTGAACCACCAG
>JAFULI010000007.1 GCA_017473455.1 Oscillospiraceae bacterium | reverse complement strand
TCAGCTCCGCTGACAGCCCCCTCTCAGAGGGGGCCTTTTCGCCCTCGGCACACGCGGCACATTCATAGTGGCACGCCTGGGCTTCCACTGCTTCTGCATAGCCGCAGGCATCGTCATGGCCACCGTCCTTATGGGAGCAAAGGAGCTTGTAGCAGCTATCGTCGCTGTCTACCTTCACCTCGCATACATGGGTGCAGGGAGTACCCTCGGTGGCAGGGGCATAACCGCAGGAATCATCACAGGCGGTATGTCCGCAGGGCTGACCCTCAACCGCTGCCACGTAGCCGCAACTGCCTAAGTGGTCACATTCGGGGTCAGTCTCGGCATTGGCGCAGGGGGTACCTGCCACGGCTTCTACATAGCCGCAGCTCTCGTTATGGACATGACCGCAGGGAACTTCTGCGGTTCCCTCGCTGTAGCCGCAGTCTCCATGGACATGGCGGCAATCCAGCTCCATGGTGATGCAGCCGTTCTCTACGGTGCATTCATGGGTGCAGGGATCATCGCACTCATCACCGCAGGTGTGCTTGCAGTCCAGGATGGCATAGCAATCCTCGCTATGCTCATGGGTGCAGGCACTACCTGCGCTGCCCTCGCGATAGCCGCACTCAGCGGTATGCTCGGTGTGATGCTCACACAGATTGTCCGTAGTGACAGCAAAGGCCGGTAACGGCACGCTGGACAACACCATATTCAGCGCAAGCAGAGCGCTGATTCCTTTCTTAATCCATTTCATCTTTTCCATACGCATTTCCTCCTTGGGGAAATATGAGAAGAGGGAAATCCCTCGTTATTTCTTTGATTGCAGCAGCGTTATTCTTCCGGAAGCTGACTGTTTTCACTGTCGATATACTCTGTAAACTCAGTGAAAATTCTTCGCCCAATATTGCCATAGTCCATGGCAAGGACCTTGCCGATCTTCATCTTCCGAACATCCGCCGGGACGTTATATAGTGTCATAATCTGGTTCAGCGCTCCGGCGATCCGAACTTCCAGGGAGGCAGAGGCTGGCGTTGTCATTAGGGTAGCATATTCAATGCCGGACACCAGCGTTTCCGCTTCTGCGAAATCCTCTTCGTTCCAGCCTGTGCAGTATTCGCCGAACACCTCTTTGGCTCTGCGGGTATCGCTCCTGCGAATGATTTCCAGGCACATGGGGTTGGTGTAGGAAGAAAGGTAGAAGTCTTTGGCAATTTCATTTTCCTCACAGATGGCTGCCATGGCTACCAGCTCCAGACAGATTGCCATGAGAGAGGTTTTTCCCTCATCAACTGTCTGATTCATCATCTGCCACTGAAAGTCACACAGCTTTTCCACCAGAATCGCCAGCAGATGTTCCTTGGTAGGATAGTAAAAGGTGATGTGGCCTGTGCTGATGCCCAGCTCCTGGGCGATGGCCTTGACGGAGGTATTGGAAAAACCCCGTTCCAGGAACATCCTGTTCGCAACACGTACCATTGCCATCTTTATAGCGTTGTTCACTTTCTTCCGAGCCACTTGGCCACCTCCTACTGATGGACTACGAAAAATGGGTACAATAACCCTATTTTTATTCACAGTAATCTTAGCACGCATCCAACAAAAAATCAATATGTCCGTCACCTTTCGGGTGTGTTTTTTTCCTGTTTTTACCATTCAGGAAGCGAAGGGCGGGGCTGTTTCTCCTTGCACAAATCCGGCTGAAATAGGTTGAGGCCATCGGCGGCTTACAATGAAAAATAGGAATAATTAAAAGATGCACATACCAGATCGAAAAATGGACATACCAGTTACCTTTAATTATAATGTATAGCAGCATAAAACAGAACCAGGCTTTGAGGCAGTGATCTGACACCCCCACAGAGCCTGGTTTCGTTAAATCGTATGGAAAAAACCTTGTAAATCAAGGCTTTTCAAAAAGAAATTGGACACCCACCTTGATACGCATTGTATCAAAATAGGTGTCCAATTATGGTCCGAGTGGGGAGATTCGAACTCCCGGCATCTTGATCCAAAAGCCGGAAGGAAACTTTTTTCTAATCATTTCCACTCCGTTTAGCGGTGTTTATTCCGGAATCCGGTGCTTTCCGGAACTGTTTTCTCCATTGTTTCCAGGTGTTCGAATCCGGTCTATGGTCAAAAATGTGGTCAACGCCCCGGCTTGTCGAAAAGCCAGGGCGTTTTAGGTAGCAGAAGCAAAATTCCGAAATCGGAATACTAACGTCAATTCCTACGAGAAAATTCCGAAACCGGAATAAATTCTGAAAATCAGGGGCAAAATTCCGATTTCGGAATTTTGATGTTTGGAGAGGTTGGGTTTGCGTGATTGTAGCTTGGATGGGAAGATAAGTCAAGTCATTTCTGCGCTCAAAATTGAGCTACTATAAACAAAGAAAAGGCTTCAGCTACCGACCCCATAACTCCCTGAAAGAGGATCTTGGAATAGCGGAATCTGCGGCGGAACGAAAGTAAATACCACGAAAAGCACCCCAATCAGACAGATTGCGGCAAAGGCGAGCCGCGGGTGATTACATGGAAGCCAATCCTTTTTGAATGCCCACCATTCATAAAGAAAGACCAGTAAGTATGCCCTACAAGCATTTCCTGGGCTACTGCAAAGGAGAGGACGGTCAACCCGCAATCGTGGAAGAGGAAGCTGCCGTTGTCCGGCTGATTTACCGCCTGTTCCTGGAGGGCAAGACCCAGGCTGGCATTTGCAAGTATCTGGAGGGTCTTGGGATTCCGTCGCCTTCCGGGAAATCGAAATGGAGCAAGACCACGGTCACCAGCATCCTTACCAACGAGAAGTACAAGGGCGATGCACTCCTTCAGAAGTCTTTCACAGTGGACTTTCTGGAGAAGAAGATGAAGCCCAATGAGGGTGAAGTGCCTCAGTATTATGTGGAGCGCAGCCACCCCCACATCATCGAGCCAGACGAGTGGGATCATGTGCAGGCGGAGTTTGCAAGACGAAAGGCTCTTGGTAACACCTACAGCGGAAAAAGCACCCTGTCCGCCAAACTGGTCTGCGAGGACTGCGGCAGCTTCTACGGCTCCAAGGTCTGGCACTCCACAGATAAGTATCGCCGAACTATCTGGCGGTGTAATAACAAGTTCAGCAACGAGACGCATTGCTGCACCCCCACGCTGGACACCGAGACCGTTCAAGCACAGTTCATCACGGCCTACAACCAGCTCATGCGAGATCGCAGACTGCTTGTGGAAGACTGTGAGCTGATGCGAACCAGCTTGACCGACTTTGCCCTCCTGGACGCGCAAATCGAGAAAGCCGAAGAGGAGGCTAATGTGGTGGCAGAGTTGGTTAACGGACTGGTGCGTGAGAACGCCAGCACCGCCCAGTCGCAAGATGCCTACCTCAGAAAGTATGAGGCTCTGACCCAACGATATGAGGCGGCAAAGTCAGAATTGGAGCGGCTGCAAAAAGAACGTACCCTGCGGAGCCAGCAGGATAAAGCCATGGCACTGTTTATCCGTACCCTCAAGAAGCAACCGGAGGTACTGGATGCCTGGGACGATACCGTCTGGACGGTGATGGTGGAAAAAGCCATCGTTCACAGAGACGGCACCATCACCTTTGTGTTTTACAACGGCACAGAGATTGCGGTGGAGCGTCAAGCAGCATAACTAAACTAAAAGGAAAAGAGCGGAGGCGAGGATCATGTTTCCTCGTCTCCGCTCTATTTTACTGTTTATGCTTCATCCTTTTTTCTGCGATTCCAAAACACCAGGAAGAACAGTGCAATCAAGGACAGAACCAGAAGGCCGCTCCAGAGGGCGAGATGGCTGTTATCTCCGGTCTGGGGGATATCCGAATCGCCGGGGTGGTCGGAAGGAGCCTTGTCCGTTATGACATAATAGGTGCTGCCGTCGGTGGTGAAGGTCACCGTTGCGCCCTGGGCGCTGTCATTCAAGACACGGACGGCTCCGCTTGTGGTCAGGGAACAGACTTTGGGGGTTCCGCTGCAATGTGGACAGTCAATGGTAACTTTTTCGCCATTGGCGCTGATACGGTTTCCGTCTGCGTCCTCGAAGTAAATGTCGAAGGTATGGATAGGTGTACCGGCATCTTTCAGGCAGGCTGTGATCCAGGCCCAGGCTTCCCGTTCCGTTTTCGGCACAGGCACCACCATCAGCCTAACAGCGCCCTCGGGGATGCCCGTAACGATGATGATAATATCGTCCTCTGTGGTCACCTCGGCAGTGTCATCATCAATATCTGCCAGATAGACACCGAGGGTGGTGCGCACCGCTCTTGCGTACACATCTGCCTGTTTTTCTTCCTCAATA
The DNA here is from genome assembly GCA_017473455.1 of Oscillospiraceae bacterium. Classification (GTDB taxonomy): domain Bacteria; phylum Bacillota; class Clostridia; order Oscillospirales; family Oscillospiraceae; genus Faecousia. The sequence goes on along the minus strand of JAFULI010000007.1, from coordinate 4,637 downwards.
GCAAATGCCGTCACACTTTGGGACAGCAGCAAAAGTAGCGACAAAAATAGGGAGATCATTTTTCTCATAGCGTCTCTCCTTATGCAAACGTGGTATTCAGGCTGGCAGCACCGGCAGAGTAGTAGGTATCCGGTTCATAGGCCATGATTTTCAGGGTGATGGGTGTTCCTGATTTGGGGATGGTAGTAAGCGCGACCGTCTGGACGTATTCGCCGGGGCGAACAAGCCCGGTTTCTCCGAGAATATTGCCCTTGGCATCCAGTATGCGAACCTTCAGCCACACTTCGTTGCTTTCCGGGTTCGTCAACCAGATGTGGCCATCAGCATTCAGCTTGCCGCAGAGAGAAACTTTATAGACCTGACAGTCCAGTTCATTGTAGCCCAGCCCATCGGGTACAGTGGGTGTTCCCACCACAACAGCGCTGTCAAAGGGCGGCGGTGTAAACTCCCCGGTAGCTTGGGGCTGTTTCTGACCTGTCAGCGCAACGACCATCACAATGAGGGAAAGAACACATATTGCAGCCGCAATGATCAGCGGTGTATTTTTCTTTTTCACAAAATCACTTCCAGTCAAATACATAATTCAAAATTCATAATATCGCATTATGTACTTTGAATTGTGAACTTGGATTTAAGCTCTCCCCTTTGGGGAGGGTGCCCCCGACAGGGGGCGGGAGAGGTTGTGCCCGGAGGGCACTGTCGGTCCTTCCTGGGCCGACCCTCTTCCGTCAGCCCTTCGGACTGCCACCTTCCCCAGAGGGGAAGGCTTTTTGTCAAGGCAGGGGTTTTCCCCTGCCTTGACAGGAATTGGGTTTACTTGATGGCGCCTTCGGTGATCCGGATGGTCACAGTACCGATCTTGGTACCGGCGGGGATGGCCTTGTTGGGCTTGCCGGAGAGGGTCAGGGTGAAGGTGCCGGATTCGGTGGCAGCCAGGGTCTTGGTATCACCCAGAGATCCGGTGATCTCGGTGTAGCCATCTGCGGGAGCATAGGCTGCGGAGGCGATAATGGAGATGTCGCCAGTGTTCTCCACGGTAACGGTGCCTGCGCCCTCGGCAGCATCAGCAGTCCATGCGCCCTCCGCACCGTTCTCACCGTCGGTGTAGGTGAAGGCCATGGAGCCCCAGGTGATGTCGGCGGAGGTAACGGTCAGCTTTTCAAATTCTGCGCTGACCATGACAGTGGAATCAGGCATCGTGAAGGTCTTACTTGCTTCGTCCACCGGGACTTCCAGACCGGTAGCTTCGTTGATGACCTTCAGAGAGCCTACCACATAGGCATAGCCTGCCACAGGATCCACGGTGACGGTAACGGTCTGCCCTTCCTCGGCGGGGTTGGGGGATGCGGTAACGGTGCCGCCCGCAATAGCGGCGCTGATGTTCACCGCATAGGTGGGAACCTGATAGATCACGTACACACCGGAGGACTCCAGCGTATCGCCATCGTTGGCGTACTGCAGCTCCCAAACGGATGTGGTACTGCTCAGAACCTCCAAAAACGCGCTGATATCTTTGGTTGCGGAGGTGCCGTCCTCACTGACGATCCATTCATTGTTCGCATGAACCGTATCGGCATTCTTCGAAGGTGCGTAGCTGACAATGGCGTGCTCGTTGTACTGAAGGTTGGTGCCGGTAACCTTGAGGGTGAGGGACTGGGTGTTGGGAGTGATCACGGCGGGATCGGCTTCGGATGTATTGGTGCTGCTGTACTCCACACCATCGATGGTGATGGTGACGCCGGTGATTTCGGCTACCGGAGTGGACTCCCGCAAACTGAGGAACAGGCCGGGGCTGACATAATCGGAGTCAGAGGGATTTTGATACTTCATTTCGTAGTCTCTGCCAACGGAATAATTCCCGAGATTTATATTCGCGACAGCCACGGTATTGTTCTCGCTGAATTCCCAGATATAGTCGTTGAACAAACTGCCGAAAAGTCCGTTCCAGATGAAATACAAGTCGTTTGCATTGTTCAGATCCGTACCGTAGAGCTTCAGCTGAACTGTGCTGTCGGGGGTGGCAACGGCGTAGCCGGAGGTATACTCCTGGCCGCCCACCACCAATGCAATGCCCGTGATGACCGCGGGCTTATAGAATTCGGCGGTGACGGTAACATTGGAGGCAGGCATGACAAAGCTGCCGTCGCGGATGGTGGTCACGTTCCCCTCCGCATCGGTGTACTGAAGGGATCTCAGCAGATACTCTCCCACAGGGGTAACGGTTAGGATGACGGTGTCGCCCTGGGCGTAGTAGGCCTTATCAATGGTTACGGTTCCGCCGGTGGTAGGCCCAATTTCAACCCGGTAAGTCTCGGCAGTTTCCACGAAGGAAGCCGTTACGGTAACGGTGGAATTGGGCATGGTAAAGCTGTGATCCTCGGAAACCTGCACTTCCTCTCCAGTGCTGTCGTTGATGACAGTGAGCGTTTCGATCCGATAGCCCTGGTCCGCAGCCACGTTCAGCGTCACGGTCTCCCATGCTCCGGCCTGGGCCGGGTCGGCGGTGACGGTGCCATTTTCGATGGCACCTACCTTGACGGCGTATACCTTCGTCAGTATGGACGTGACGGTTACGTTTTCATCGGGCATGGGGAAGGTGTAGGTGCCGTCCTCCTGCTTTTCTGCAGTAAATCCGCCGTATTGCACATAGACGTTCACGCCGTCCAGCCGGTAGCCCTCGGGGATGGAAGTCACGGTAACGGTGACGGTCTCGCCCTGGGCTGCGGTTGTCTTGTCAACAGACAGAACGGCTTCTTCATTTTCGGAAATCTTAACGGAATAGGACGGCACGGGTTCTGCCTTCTTGACAACCACGGTCCAATCAGTGTCGATATAGGTCTGGCCACCGTCAGTGGAGTACTGCAGGGCATGGGTACCGGTAGCAGCAGAAGTCACATTAACAACAAAAGTCAGCTTTCCATCTGCGAATGTTCCGTAGTTCATCGGTAAGGAGCCGGCGGCTGTGTATTCGATTTTGTAATTGTTATCAGTAATCTTGTCCAGATTGGTGCCGCTGACAGCGATGCTAAACAGCTGTGAATTTGCATCCGCAGGAATGTTGATGGTGTAGGTCTTGTTTTCCTCGTCCACGGTGACGGAGCCGTTGCCTTCATACTCGCTCAGCACGATATCGGTGATTTTAATGACGGGAGTGTAGTTGGCGGTGACATCGCCCTCTTTGTTTCCGGTGACGGTGGGTTCTGCCGCCATGGCAGGCACGGCCAGAGAGAACAGCATAGCCAGTGCCAGCACCAGGGAAATCATTTTTTTCATAATCATTCTCCTTTCGGGAAAATATAAGTGCATAGTGATTTCTGAAATACAGGCTGCAATACATTTGTTGTTTTACCCAACTATGCACTTTGCACTCTGCACTATGCACTCTGCACTATGCACTCCATTGAATAAGCGCAAAGCGCTTATTCAATGGTGACGGTTACGGTACCGATCTTCTCGCCGTTCAGGGCCTTGTTGGGCTTGCCGGAGAGGGTCAGGGTGAAGGTGCCGGATTCGGCGGCAGCCAGAGTCTTCTCTTCGCCCAGAGTACCGGTAATCTCAGCGTAGGCGGTTTCGGGAGTGTAAACTGCGGAGACGGTGACGGTGGTGGTGCCGGTGTTCTCCACGGTGACGGTGCCTGCGCCCTCGGTGGTGTCAGCAGACCATGCGCCCTCCGCGCCGTCCTCACCGTCGGTGTAGGTGAAGCTCATGGAGCCCCAGTTGATGTCGGCGGAGGTCACATCCTCGGGGGGCTGAGAGGGGGTGTAGGTTTCCCACTGTCCGGTTTCGACATTGTACATGTTTTTGTCGTTGGGGATTCTTATCCAGGAAATGATTTCCCCTTCATTGTCCAGATTGCGGATGAGGAGGTAATAGGACCACTCAGGGATTGGGGTAGCTTCATAGATACCCGTTTCTTTCATGGTGCCTTTCACCTCACCCGCATAATTATTTGCTGAGTTTGTAAACTCAAACTGAACATTGGTCCAGGTTCCCTTGTAGTAAATGGCATCCAGCGTGGTACCGGGGAGGCAGAAGTCAACTTCAATCCGAACATTTTGGGCGGGCATGACGAAGGTATAAGTCGTTTCGTTTACCTTCGTGAACGGTACCTCAAGGACATTCACATCCTCCATGACCTGGAAATTCAGCGGTGTGTAACCCTCAGCCGGGTTCAGTGTCACAGTAACGATATCACCCTCTGCGGCGGAGGCAGGCACGGAGATGGTGCTGCCGCCCACTTCGCCGGTTGTGGAAGTCATGATGGTGTAGACCTTCTTGAAGGTGGCGGTAACGGTGACATTGCCATCGGGCATGACGAAGGTGTTGTTCTCGCTGACGGTCACAGGTTCGCCGGTGGCGGTGTTGGTGACAGTCAGATTGGTCAGCTTATAGCCCTCGGCAGGGGTGACGGTCAGCTTGACAGTTTCACCCTTGGTGACACCGGTGGTCTTGTCCGCCCGGACGGTGCCGTTTGCGATGTTTTCGTCAACGGTGACGGTGTAGGTTTCGGTTGCTTGCTGGAAGGTAGCGGTGACTGTGACAGCGAAAGCGGGCATGGTGAAGGCATTGTCGGTGACAATCACGTTCTGGGTGACACCATCGGCATCCTCATAGGTAACTGTCAGCTCGTCCAGCTC
>JAFULI010000006.1 GCA_017473455.1 Oscillospiraceae bacterium | reverse complement strand
AGGAAAATGTGTCGTTATCACCTGCGGCGATGTGATTTTCTTTAAGAAAATCACGATACCCTCTCCGCCCCCTTCGGGGGCACCTCTCCCATAGGGAGAGGCAAGTGACATATGCGTAATTGAACTTCAAACAACAATTTATCTCACAAACCGACAGCGGATTTGGGTTGAAAGTCACAATCCCGACTTCGGCAAAATATACAATTTTTAATGATTAAAATTAGTCAATATGTAGAACCGTTCCCTCCTGAAAATGCCGCAATTGACTTTGGGAATGATTGGTGGTATAGTTTATACAGCGATAAAATAACAGGAGGGAAAAACCTATGAAAAAAATCATCGCTATTGCTCTGGCACTGATGCTGTGCGTTGGTGTCCTGTCCGTGTCCGCTTTTGCTGCGTTCGACAACGTTGAATCTCTGGCAGTGGTCGGCACCGGCATCCCCGGTGTTCCCGAGTGGAAGCCCGAAGCTCCCGAGGGCGACATGGAAATGGTATCCGCTGGCGTCTACGAGAAGACTCTGGTTATGACCGCTGGCACCACCATGAAGTTCAAGGTCGCTGGTAACGACAAGTGGGACGACACCTGCAACTTTGGTTCTGCTACCATCGTTCTGGGTGAGGTCGCTGAACTGACCTGCAGCGGCGGCAGCTCCGACATGCCCTTCACCGCTGAGAAGGACATGACCATCAAGATCAAGGTCGACCTGACCGGCGACGTGGCTACCATTCTGGTGACCGAGGTTGGCGCTGAGCCCGAGACCCCCGCTGATCCCGAGACTCCCGCCGATCCCGAGACTCCCGCCGATCCCGAGACCCCCGCTGATCCCGAGACTCCCGATGAGCCCGCTAAGCTGGGTAACTACTACGTTACCGGTGGCGCTGCTCAGGACACCAATCACGACGGTTCCTGGCTGAGCAACTGGAATGAGAAGAACGTTGACGGCCAGATGACCGATCTGGGCGGCGGCAAGTACCAGAAGGTCTTCAAGAACGTTCCCGCCGGTGCTTACGAGCTGAAGGTCAACGACGGCACTTGGAAGAAGTCCTGGGGCGACAATGGCAACAACTACTACTTCTCCGTTGAGGAGACCTGCGACGTTACTGTTACCTTCACCCTGAACGGTGAGGAGGGTACTGTTTCCGTCACTGGCGCTGGCGTGCCCGGCACTGCTGACTTCTCCGTCATCAGCGTTGTTGTTCTGATGGTTCTGGCTGCTACCACCACCGTGGTTCTGGTCACCAACAAGAAGAAGCTGTTCTGATTTTTCCTTACCTAACAAAACAGGAGTGGGTTCGCCCACTCCTGTTTTTGTATTTATCACAACATCAAAGGAAAGGGACTGTTGCGGTAGTTTGCAACAGTCCCTTTATACTAATTAATCTTTTCAACACTTTGTACGATCAGAACATCCCCGTCTACCCGGAAGCGGATATCATACCCCGCAAAGTTGATGCCGTAGATGCGCTCCGGTTTTCTTTGATAGGATGGGCGGGGGTCATGGGACAACACTGCTTTGGCGGCATCCCGTTTCTCTTCAGGAAGAATGGAAAGCAATGTTTCCGGGAAGTCTACCTTCAGCAGAAATTCTCCGGCAGTATCTGTGAACCCACCCGAAGCATCGGGGTGGGAGTCACTGTAGGGAATGTAGGGTTTGATATCAAAAATCGGTGTGCCGTCCATCAAGTCAGCACCTGCGACATGAATAACAGTCCCGTTCTTGTCAGTGTGTTCAATTCCAAGCAAACGAACACAGGATAAGCCCAGAGAGTTGGGACGGAAAGGGGATCGGGTAGCGAAGACTCCCATCCGTGTATTGCCTCCCAGTCGGGGAGGGCGTACTGTGGGAGACCATTCCTGACGAACAGCTTCGGAGAATTGCCAAATCAGCCATAGATGGGTGTATCCCTCAATACCCCGAAGGGTATCTGGGTTACGAAATTCCGGCTCAAACACAATGGTGGAACGCAGTTCCGGAACCAAACCGCTTTGCCGGGGGATGCCGAACTTCGTGGGGAAGTCGCTGCGCATTCTGGCGATGGGGTGGATCGTAATATCGGTCATCGCTTATGCCCTCGCTTTCCGCAGGCAGAAGGTAACGGCGAAAATTAACGCCAGTACCAGAGAAATGGCTGCACCGGAGGAAGCTCCCCAGTAATAGGAAATCACCAATCCGGCAATCCCGGCAATCAAAGCGAATACCACGGAGAATAGGTGATATTGCTTTAGATTCCGGGAAACATTTCTGGAAGAAGCCCCCGGCAGTACCAGCAGGGAATTCAAAATCAGAAGTCCTACGGAGGAAATTGCCAACGTGACCACCACGGCAATGGCGGTGGTGAAGATGGTCTGACTGATGCCCACGGGAATTCCTCTGGACGAAGCAAGCTGAGGATGAATGGAAGAGAGGGTCAGCCGGTTGGCATACAAACACCAGAATACCAGTACGCCAACAAGTACCAGCGCCAGCGTTCCGATTTCTCCCGGAGTCACGGAGAGTACATCTCCGATTAAATACTTATTATACTTGGTGAAGCTGCCGCCGCCCAAAGTGGCAATGAAAATACCCAATGCCACCGCAGTGCTGGAAAATACACCAATCAGGGTATCCGCAGCTTGATTACTGCGACTGCGGACAAAGGAGAAGAGCAACGCAAATACCACACTAAAAATCACTGCTACCCAAAGAGGAGCCGCAATGCCGCAGATACAGCCTATGGCAATGCCGGTAAAGGCGGAATGTCCCAGAGCGTCGGAAAAGAAACTCATTCGCCCGGTAACGATCATGGTGGAGAGAATGCCAAACAGCGGTGCCATCAGCAATATTGCCAGCAATGCATTTCGCATGAATTCCCAACGAAGCAGCTCCAGAGGAATGAAATCGCAAAACCAATACCAAATGCTCATTACTTGCCACCTCCCCGATGAAAAATCTTTTGGAACGCTTCGGAAGAAAGAACATCATCGGGCTTTCCTTGCGCAAGCACCGTGCGGTCAATCAAAACGACCTGATCGGCATACCGCCCCAAATTGGAAAAATCGTGAGTGGTCATCAGAATGGAGAGGTCGTAGGTTTTGCGTATCTCGTCCAGCATATCCATCAGAACCCCCATTCCCTCCACATCCACACCGGACAGAGGCTCATCGAGAATCAGAATGTTTGGCAGAGGCTCCAATGCCAATGCCAGAAGCACACGCTGCAATTCGCCGCCGGACAAAGTACCAACCCGTTTGTCAATCAAATCTTCACCATGGACTCTGGACAGACATTCCAGAACAGTTTTTCGCATGGTTTTGGACAATCCAAGAAAGGCAGGACGTTTGCTCATACAGCAGGCAAATAAATCCGCAACGGAAACCGGATCACCGGGGTCAAAGGTGGGGCTTTGGGGGACGTAGCCGATCCTGGGGCGGCGGTCACGTTGACCGGGGGAGGAAAAGGCAATTACACCGTCATAATCCACCTGCCCAAGAACAGCCTTCAAAAAGGTGCTTTTTCCCGCACCATTGGGACCAATCAAAGCGACCAGTTCACCGCAGTGAACGTGCATATTGAAATCATGGAGAATCGTTTCGGAACCGATTTTGACAGACAGATTTTGCACTCGCAAACAGCAGACATCGCCGCATCCGCCGCCGTGAAAAAACAGCTTCATTCCATTGCCTCCTTGATGGTTTGTATGTTGTGATACATGGCATCGAAATAGTTGTCTCCTGCCATGGCCATGTCCAGAGTGTATACCCGGGTTTTCGTTTCTGCAGCAATGATGTCCGCAGCGGAAGCGCTGCCGTTGACTTCGGTGAAGACTCCGGGGAGGTTATGCTCTCTGACGATACCGGTAAGCTGCTTCAGTTCCTGAGCAGAGGCTTCACTGCCGGATTCTTCTTCAATGGCGTGCAGAATGGTCAGGCCAAAGGCTTCCGCAAAATAGGAAAAACCATCGTGGAAGGTTACCAGTTCCCGACAGGAAAGCCCGGAGAGCTGTTCTTCTCCGTATGCTTGCAGGATTGCCAATTCGCTTTGCAGGGAAACCAGATTTGCCTGAAGCTGGGCTTTATGTTCGGGATATCGTACGCTGAGTTCCTGACAGATATTTTCTGCCATGGAAGAAGCGTTGGCAGGGGAAAGCCAGATGTGAGCGTCTGTGGAATGGTCGTGACCGTGGTCATGTTCATGGTCATGTTCATGGTCATGGTCGGCGTGCTCTTCACACCCCAGTAAAGGAATATCCTTGGAACTGTCGATGATTTTACCGTGGTCGGGAAGAATGTCCTCCAGAAAGTCCTCGAGTCCGGCACCGGAGATGACTACAACCTCGGCAGCTTCCAAAGCTCTGACCTGAGAAACATTCAGGGAATAATCGTGAAGGCAGGAAACACTTTCGTTTATCAGCCGTGTTACGGTGATACCGGTATTTTCACACAGCCGGACAGTGAATTGATACACGGGTAGGGTGGTAGCGGCTATTTGCGCGTTTTCTTCCTGAGCACATCCGCTAAGAAGGGTACTGAGCAATAGCACCACCAGAAGAATGATTTTTATTTTCATGTTTACATCACCTGAATGACATATTTCTAATGATATCATACCACAGCTGTCAAGAAAAAAGGAGCCTGCACGAAGCAGGCTCCGGGGTATGTAGCGGAAATTAGTGGGTCTCCATCCAGTCGTTGACCTTGGTCTTAGCCAGACGCAGAATATCCTCGGTGGGGTACGGAGAGTTTTCGCCGCCGCAGACATACAGGAAGTACAGGCCAGCGGGGGTCTGGTACAGGGACTCCTCGTAACCAGCGGGATCGCCGAAGAAACCGCAGACATACTTCTTAATCAGGGTAGCGGTCTCGGTATCGTACTCCTTCTTGCAGATGATCTTCTTCATGGGGATAACCTCCTTTCAAAGTTCGTTCTAAATTACATGCCCATTATACATATTTTTTGGAATAATGCAAGGGGATTTTTGAAAAAATCAAACATTTTGACTGATATTTGTTTGAGTGGGTGGTATTTGACTTGCCAAACATGGTAATTTACCATCAAAATGCACAAAGCATTGTAGGGGATGATTGCTACGGGACTAAAAGTTTAGGTTTCTTCTATAAAAGTACCGGATATTACGTAACCAAATGTTCACATTCAAAGAGCTGATAGAGTGAGAAACGAAGAAAGCTGCTTGCTTCCTGCCCGGTTGCATGGTATTATAGCAAAAAGGTTGGTGACGTGAATGAAAGATATTTCTGTATTTCCCACCCAATACGGTGTGGCAAGTTTAATCCTAAAAGAAGTCCTGTATCGTGCAATCGCATATATTCGAGTGCTAGCATCGACCCCTGATAATCTTCCTTTGCTGATTCGTGAGTGTGCCGGCTTTTGCCGTGCCTGCGGTGCCGAAAAGATTTATTGGTCGGCAGAGGATGCAACAGGAGAACCGGATGTTACTGTAGTGGAGATGCGTGGAACTGCATTGGTGGACAAAGAAAAAATAGCAAGCGTGTTTCCTGTGACAGAGCAGACGGTGTCCCGCTGGCGACAAATTTATAATGAAAGAATGTTCCATGTAGACAATGCAACCACTTTGGAAGCCAGAGATGAAAAGGAACTGCTTTCCTCGGTTGGTGCTTGTTTTATCCATAAAGATGGAGAGTTGCTGGGAATCGGCTGGCTGGAGGATACGGAGCTTCGGGCGATCGCGGCGGTAATCCCCGGAGCGGGAGAGCAGGTGGCGCATACATTAATGTCTTTGGTGGAAGGTTCGATTGTGACCTTGCAGGTTGCATCCACCAATCAGAAAGCCATTCGTTTGTACGAAAGACTGGGGTTTCTTCAAACCCGCCCCCTGCGTAAGTGGTATCTGGTAAAAGATTTTGATTGACAAGTAAAAACACTTGACAAAACCTTATTTATGGTGTATGATGTGCCAGGTGTTAAGTGAAAATGCTTAACAGAGGAGGCACGAAGCATGGATGCACTGGAGATGACTCTGCTGTATGATTACTATGGTGATTTGCTCACCGAGCGTCAGCGGATGTGCTTTGACCTTTATCACAATCAGGATTTCTCTCTGGCGGAGATTGCGCAGGAGCTGCAGGTCAGCCGTCAGGGTGTGTACGATAATCTCAGCCGCGCGGAAGCAACGCTGCGAAATTTAGAAGAAAAGACAGGTTGTGTCCGCAGAAGCATGAATACCCGTCGGGCACTGCATACCATCCTTGAGGCGGCAGATGAGCTGAAAGCCTATCCGGACGAGAGCGTTCAGGCACTGTCCCGGCGAATCATTGCTGCCGCTGAAGGACTTGAGGAGTAATCTATGGCATTTGAAGGTTTAACTGAAAAGATTTCCGCTACCTTCAAAAGACTTCGCGGCAAAGGCCGCCTGAAGGAGTCCGATGTAAAAGAGGCAATGCGTGAAATTCGCATGGCTCTGCTGGAAGCGGATGTAAGCTACAAAGTGGTAAAGGACTTTATCAAGTCCGTCACTGAGCGGTGCGTTGGCACCGACGTTTTGGAATCCCTGACTCCGGCTCAGATGATTATTAAAATCGTCAATGAAGAGCTGACCCGTCTGATGGGTTCTGATCATAAGCATATTACCATCAACCCCAACGGCCCTACCGTGGTTATGCTGGTGGGCTTGCAGGGTGCGGGTAAGACCACCAACGGCTCCAAGCTGGCTGGTCTGATGAAGCGCCAGGGGAAAAATCCGCTGTTGGTGGCTTGCGATATCTACCGTCCTGCCGCTATTACCCAGTTGAAGGTTTGCGGCGAAAAGCTGGGCATCCCCGTGTTTGATCGGGGCACTCAGAACCCGGTGGAAACGGCAAAGGAAGCCGTGCTTTATGCCCGTCAGCACGGACATGATATGGTTTTTCTGGATACCGCAGGACGTTTGCATATCGATGAACAGCTCATGGAAGAGCTGAAGAATATCAAAGCCGCTGTCAAGCCCGATGAAATTATGCTGGTTGTGGATGCCATGACCGGCCAGGATGCGGTAAATGCCGCTCAGAGCTTCAACGACTGGCTGGATATTGATTCTGTGATGCTCTCTAAGCTCGATGGCGATGCCAGAGGCGGTGCGGCACTTTCTGTCCGTGCCATCACCGGAAAGCCTATCAAGTTTGCCGGTATGGGCGAAAAGCTGGAGGACATCGAACCCTTCCATCCGGATCGTATGGCTTCCCGGATTTTGGGGATGGGTGATGTGCTGTCTCTCATCGAGAAGGCAGAAAAGGCTTACGATGCCAAGAAAGCTGCCGAACTGGAGGAAAAACTCAAGTCCAATAAGTTTACCCTTCAGGATTATTACGATCAGTTGGTTCAGCTCAAATCCATGGGTTCCATGGAAGAAATTCTTGCCCAGATGCCCGGTGGCGCAAGCCTGAAAGGTGTCAAGGTGGACGAGAAGGCTATGGCAAGAACAGAAGCCATTATCTTGTCCATGACCCCGAAGGAGAGGGAAAACCCCTCCATTATCGGAGCCAGCCGGAAAAAGCGGATTGCCGCAGGTGCCGGTGTTCGGGTTGAGGATGTAAACAAACTGCTGAAGTCCTTCGAGCAGATGCGTCAGCTTGTCCGTCAGTTCTCCGGTCCCGGTGCGGGAAAGAAGATGAAGCGGATGCGTGGACTTGGTGGCTTCGGTGGAGGCTTCCCCGGAATGTAATCCGGATTTGTTAATTGGTTCGCTGAAAGCAAATATGGCTTTGCGATATAGAAATGAAAATATTTATGGAGGTGAATTCTCATGGTTAAGATCAGACTGAGAAGAATGGGTGCAAAGAAGGCTCCTTATTACCGTATTGTTGTTGCTGACTCCCGTTCTCCCCGTGATGGCCGCTGCATCGAGGAGATCGGCACTTACAACCCCCTGACCGAGCCCGCTGCCATTACCGTGGACGTTGAAAAGGCTCAGACCTGGATCAAGAACGGCGCTCAGCCCACTGATACCGTTCGTGGTCTGCTGAAGAAGGCCGGCGTGCTGTAAGACCCAAAAGGAGTAGCGCACAATGAAAGAACTTTTGCTGTATATGGCAAAGCATCTGGTTGATAACCCCGATGCCGTAACCGTCACTGAAATCGAGGACGAGGACGGCAAGGTTCTGGAGCTTCGTGTCGCAGAAGGCGACATGGGCAAGGTTATCGGCCGTCAGGGACGGATCGCCAAGGAGATTCGTACCATTGTCAAAACCGTTGCCCAGCGCACCGGCGAAAAAGTCACGGTGGAAATCGTGGATTAACGGCTTATGCGTGACGCTGCGGCGTCACGCATTTTTCGTACAGCAGGAAAGGAAAGACTATGGATAGTGTTTGGGTTCAGATGTATGAGACCGCCAAGGCTGTACAGAATGAACGCAAGATTTCGGAACATGTATATGCTGGTGGTGTAGCTGCAGCCATCCTTTCGGAAAGCGGAAACATTTATACCGGCGTTTGCGTGGATACAGCCTGCACTTTGGGCGTTTGTGCTGAACGCAACGCCATTTTCAGTATGATTACGGCTGGAGAGCATCGGATCTCAAAGGTTTTGGCCTTGATGGAAGATGGAACCGGGGGGGGCTCCCTGCGGTGCCTGCCGGGAGCTGATGGCACAGCTCATGCCGGGGGAGTATCAAAACATCGAAATTATGATGGACTATCAAACTGGAGAAATTATCACCCTTGGGGAACTGACGCCCCGGTGGTGGATTAAATAAAAGGAGACGGATATGAGATTGCCGTTTATTGAAGCTGGAGAAATTGTAACCACTCACGGTGTCCGGGGCGAAGTCAAGGTGCTGCCTTGGCTGGATTCTCCTGAGGATCTTTGCGAGTTTGAACGTTGCCGCATCAGCGGAAAAGAATATACCATTGAAACCTGCCGTGTGCAGAAAACCTGCAATCTGGTGAAACTCTCCGGAGTGGATACCATGGAAGACGCTCAAGCGATGCGGGGGAAAATCATCGAACTGTACCGTGAGGATATTGACGATGAGATTATCTTTGCCGCGGAGTTGATTGGTGTTGAGGTTTATTGTCAGGATGTTTGTATCGGAAAGGTTACTCAGGTGCTGGATTATCCCGGTAACAGCGTATACGTTATCAAGGGAGAGCACTCGTACATGATTCCTGCGGTAAAGCAATTCATTCTTTCTACGGATTTGAATGAAAACCGCATGGAGGTTTCCTTGATTGAGGGGATGCGAACCGATGAGAATTGATATTCTGACCTTGTTCCCGGAAACCTTGGGGGATGTTCTGTCGGAAAGCATTTTGGGCAGAGCACAGGAGCGAGGGTATATCCGTATTGAAACTCACCAGATTCGGGACTATACCGCAAACAAGCAGAACCAGGTAGATGATTATCCCTACGGCGGAGGGCGGGGGGCAGTGATGACTGCCGACCCTCTTTACCGTTGCTGGGAGGCTGTGTGCGATGAAGCCGGTGGACCGGTACACACCATTTATCTGTCCCCTTGCGGACATACCTTCCGTCAGGCGGATGCAATCCGTCTGAGTAAAATGGAAAATCTGGTTCTGGTCTGTGGTCATTATGAAGGCATTGACCAGAGGTTCATTGACGAGTGTGTGGACGAGGAAATCAGTCTTGGCGACTTTGTCCTCACCGGTGGAGAAATCGCCGCTATGGCGGTGACAGACGCTGTGTGCCGCATGGTGCCCGGAGTTTTGGCAGATCCGGAATGCTTTGAAGATGAAAGTCATTTCAACGGGCTTTTGGAATATCCCCAGTATACCCGTCCTGCGGTTTGGCACGGCAGGGCGATACCGGAAATTCTCACCTCGGGCAATCACGAAAAGGTGCGGCAATGGCGCAGAAAGCAAGCCCTTCGCCGTACACGGGAACGCCGTCCGGATATGTATGCAAAGTTGGATTTGTCCTCCAAGCAGGATAAGAAGCTCCTGAAAGAAATGGAGCAGGAGGATGCTTCTCAATAATTTTTCACCCACCGGCTGCCCGGTGGGTGTTGCTTTTTTGGCTCTGCGGCGGTACAATAAAAGAAAAAGGAGCGTGATGGCTGTGCAGCAGTTGGATACTTTGAAGCAATGGATATCTGAAAGCGAGCGTATCGTATTTTTCGGTGGTGCGGGCGTGTCCACAGAATCGGGCATCCCGGATTTTCGGAGTGTGGACGGCCTGTATAATCAAAAGTTCGAGTATCCCCCGGAACAGATTATCTCCCACAGCTTTTACTGCCGTGACCCGGAGTATTTCTTCCGCTTTTATCGGGAGAAAATGCTTCCGTTGGGTTTTGAACCCAACGTGACCCATCGGGTATTGGCGCAATGGGAACAGGAGGGGAAGCTTAGTGCAGTTGTGACCCAGAATATTGACGGCTTGCATCAAAAAGCGGGTTCGAAAAATGTTTTGGAACTTCACGGCTCTGTTTTGCGGAATTATTGTACCCGTTGCGGAAAATTCCACAGTGCTGAGTTTGTCAAGGAAAGCGAAGGCATTCCCCGGTGTGACTGCGGTGGAATTGTGAAACCGGATGTGGTTTTGTACGAAGAAAGCCTGAATTCCCGGGTTATGGATGCTGCAGCCGATGCGATTTACGAAGCGGATTTGCTGATTGTTGGCGGGACAAGTCTGGTGGTCTATCCGGCGGCAGGACTGCTTCAGTATTATCAAGGAGACCGTCTGGTGCTGATCAATCGGGATCCAACCCCTTATGACTATCGGGCAGAGCTGATTTTCCACAACAGTTTGGGCGAGATATTTTCCGCACTTGAGTAAAATAGAACCACTGCCGCAAAAAACGGCAGTGGTAATTTTTATGTGTTGTTTCTACGGCTGAGCCAAATATTCCACAGCCGGAAGATGGTGGAAACCAGCAAAATGGCAACTGCCATAATTCCGGCTTCTGCGGCAGTGTGCATTCCTTTGTTGATAAACATTTCCATGTTGCCTTGCACGGCGTAGTTCATGGTGTAGTACACTCCGGCACCGGGAATGAGAGGGAATATGGCGATGACCAGGTATGATATTGCGGGGAATTTCCGAACTCGTGCCATGGTTTCCGCATATGCCGCGGCAACCAAAGTGCCCCAGAAGAATGCCATCAATTCTCCGCTCCCCAGCCTCAGGCAAAGGGTATAAACCAACCATGTCAAAGTGCCGCCTAAAGCACACAGCGCCGTGCCGGAGGTGTGGATATTGAAGATAATACAAAACCCCATACATCCGATAAAGCAGGCGATCGCCCCCAGCCAAAGCGCCGGAGTTTCCGATATGCTTCCTGCAGGAGTTCCCCACAATTTAGAAGCAGTGGTCCAAGCCGCGGCAGTGCCCAACACGATTGCGGCGGCAATCAGCAGAACTTGTACAATCCGATTAGTTCCGGAGTTGGTGTCGCCATAGATAATGTCACGCATGGCATTGGTAAACAGCAGTCCGGGTACCAGCAGCATTAATGCACCGATGTTGACCATATCTGCTTGATTGGCGATGCCAAAAGCACAAAAGCAGTATGCCAACAATGCCATGGGAAAAGCTTCGGCAATAATCCGAAAGAAAGGGTTAACCTTGTGCTTTTCCATAAAGCGATTGATGATGCCTACCAAAATACCGCAAAGACCGGAACAAATGCCGTCCATCAGACTGCCACCAAAGGTAATACTGAAACCAAAAGCCCCAAGGAAGTGTCCCAAAAGCTGAACCGGAAAGGAATAGCTTCTACGGGACTGACGTACCTGACAAAGCCATTGCTTTGTTTCAAGGGGAGCAGGGGTTTCTGCGCAGATTTTGCGGCTCAAACCGGCAAGACGTTCTACACCGTCTAAATCATTCCCGTGGAAACCAATCCGGCGCATTCTGGTCATGGGCTTTCCGATATCCGTCTCGATACTGACGGTCAGACAGTTGGGAATGGCAAAGACCTCCGATTGGATACCGTAAGACATCAGCACACGACTGACGGTTTCCTCTACCCGAAAAGTCTCTGCTCCGCACATAGCAAGTTCGTATCCAAGGTCTGCTGCCAAATCCAGCAGAGTATTGTAATCCATGATTGTTCCCCTTATTCACGCAATTTGAAAACCAGTATACCATATTCTCAGAAAAATACAAGCGTGATGATTGACAAACATGGTCTAATCTGTTAGAATAACTGTACTAACTCGTTAGACTAGGAGGAGACTTATGGAAACACCGAAAATTTTCGAAAGTGAGTACCGATTTTGTCTTATTCTTTGGGAACATGAGCCAATCAGAAGCACGGAACTGGCGAAGCTGTGCAAGGAAAGATTGGGGTGGTCCAAAACCACGACGTATACAGTAATCAAGCGGTTGTCTGACCGTGGGGTAGTAAAAAGTGAGGATGCGATTGTTACCAGCTTAATTTCTAAAGAGGAGGCACAACTCAGTGAGTTGGACGAACTGATGGAGAAAAAGTTCGAAGGCTCACTGCCGGCGTTCATCGCCGCCTTTGCCAGACGGCAGTCTTTGACACAGGAGGAGATTTTGGAAATCCGCCGCATTATTGGAGAATAGGGGGGAACCTTATGGAGAATTTGTTTCTAAAACTCCTGAGTATGGCGATTACATCCACATGGCTGATCCTGGCAGTGCTGCTGTTTCGGCTATTCTTCCGAAAGGCCCCCCGGTGGATATTCTGTTTACTGTGGGCGCTGGTAGCAGTTCGCTTGATTTGCCCATTTTCTTTTGAAAGCACATTGAGCTTGATTCCGGAAACACAGCCGTTTGCCCAACAGATGATTACACAAAACCGCCCCGGGACACCTTCGAATGATGCGACTGATATACCTTCCTACGAAACCGATACGGACTCATTGCCGGCAGCGTCCGGTCATACAGTAAGACCATTTCAAATTTGTGGGTGGATATGGGCAATGGGGGCGGCTGCTATGATTGGTTACAGTATCGTCAGTTACCTTCGGTTACGAGCCCGTGTTGCGTCGGCAACAAAATACACGGACAATGTGCGTCAGAGTGAATGGGTGACATCTCCGTTTGTGTTAGGGATTTTTCACCCTGTCATCTATCTGCCGTATTCAATGGGAGAAGAAGTGCTTCCTTATGTCCTTGCTCACGAGCAGGCGCACATCCGAAGAAAAGATCACTGGTGGAAGCCCTTTGGCTTTTTGCTGCTGTCGGTTTACTGGTTCCATCCGGGAGCATGGCTGGGGTATATCCTGCTGTGTCGGGATATTGAGAGTGCTTGTGACGAAAAAGTAATCCGTTCCATGTCAGAAATCCAGAGAAGGGCGTATTCGTCGGCATTACTGCATTGCAGTATCCGCCGCCGAAGCATTACAGCCTGCCCGCTGGCATTCGGTGAAAACGGTGTGAAGCAACGGATACGGAGTGTTATGAATTATCGCAAACCTGCTTTCTGGATTGTGATGCTGACATTGACGGCAACGGTAATGATTGCGATTTGTTTTTTGACAGATCCTAAATCGCCGAATGAAGAAGAATTTTTTTCGGATGACTGTCTGTCTGTAAAAATACAAAACTGTTCCGGTACTTTACTGACCTATGAAAATGAAAGCGAGCAGAATTTTGATATTCGGGTATCAGGAAACCTGCTTCTCAAGGGTAACGTTTCGTGTGAATTTTCCATAAAAGAGGTTCGTAGGAATGAAATCACCATTACATTTTCTTCGCCGCTGTTGGTGGATGATAAGCAAACATGGGAGATGAAGCTTCACTCGGGAGAACAGGTTCGGTGTATGACTCCAACGGTGGGAGGCGCTACGATCTATACGTTCTCCATCGAACCACGGGAACAGAGGGATGATGGAACCCTTCTGGGAATTCTGGACGAAATCGTGAATAATCCGGATGTGGCGGCGTCTTCCAATCCCTATGATTATCTTCAAGGGAAGCCGGAACTGTATGCTGAGCTTTTATCCTGCGGAGAAGATACGGTGGATTGCTTTGTCAGTGAGCTTCGCAGTGCCAAGAATTATGGCTTGCGGGAGTATCTGATGGCGGCAGTTTGCTCCGAGTTGACCGGTGTGGGGGACAAGAATGGCTCTTATGAAACTTCTTGGTGGTCGACTGCGCAGGAGTGGCTGACATTGTATGATAAAAGCATGGAAGGCGATGCAGGAGAAACAAGACTGTGTATTGGAAGTTATATCCCTATAAGCTATCAGTATTTGAGTCCACTCAGCTCCGACCTTTGGCAACCGCTGAGTGAAAAGTATCGCTACACGGTGACAGAAGACAGTTTCGTTACGGAAGACCTTCAAAGCGGTACCGAAACCCGCAGGAATGTGGCTTGGGGATGGAAGCCCGCAAAAGTGTCCGGAGTTGAGGGGATGAATCGCGAACTTGCCCAAGTATTGCCGGCAACACTTTGCGGGGAGCTTGCGTTCTTAAAGGAAACTTTCATCTACGATATCGCCATGCAAGATAATTCGGTGTACCAGAGCTTGGGGCGTGGAGAGTATTTGCTGCAAACGGAGCAGCGGCTGTATTTACTCAAGCGTGGGCCTAACAACAGCAAACTGGATCGCGTCTGGTCGGCAATCCTGCTTGTATCCGAAGAAGAATCTACTTTGGATATGGAAACGGCATTGCTTCCACAACCAGCGATTTCATGATGAAAATGATAAATACAGCAAACAGCCCCACAGACAAAAGCAGTCTGTGGGGCTGTATACTACAATTTGGCTTACTTTCTGACGAAAAGTACACCCAGCGTGCCGGGGCCGCAGTGGCAGGAGATGGTGCAGCCGGCATCGGTTTCGTAAGTGGTTGCGAAGTTACCGTACTGACCTACAGCCTGCATAACGGCAGCGTAGCTTTCGTCGTCAACGGGAGTTTTGGTGACGAAGAGAATATCGCGCTGGATATCCTCCCGTTCTGCCAGGCGGTCCTTAACGTACATACTCAGCGACTTTGCAAAGTTGCCGCGGTACTTCTTAACAACGCTCATCTTACCGTTTTTGACTTCGATGCAGGGCTTCAGGTTCAGCAGATTGGCACCCAGAGCCACAACAGAAGAGCAACGACCGCCCTTGACCATGTAATCCAGACGGCTCAGCAGGAAGCTGGCTTCCACACGGGTGGTAAACTCACGAAGCGCATCTGCCAACGCATCCAGATCGGTGGCGGTCTGAGCCAGACGTGCTGCTTCCAGAACCACCAGACCCTGACCGGTGGACAGGTTCATGGAATCGATAACACGGACATTGGGGTAATCCTCAGCGGCCAGACAAGCATTCTGATAGCAGCTGGAGAAGCCGGAGCCGATGTTGATATGAATCACACCATCGTAATCCCCGGCATACTTTTCAAACCATTCCTGATATTCACCGACACTGTTGGCAGAGGTAGTGCACAGACTGCCGCCGTTGGCGACATGGTCGAATATAACATCCGGAGTGATGGTGATACCGTCCTTGAAATCCTTGTCGTTCTTAATAATGGTCAGGGGGACGATGGTGATATCGTGCTTCTGAAGAAGATCCTGAGAAAGGTCACAGGTGCTGTCGGACAAAATCTTGATTTTCATAACTAAATTCCTCTCTGTTGTTCTAATAATAGGTCAATTATTTTGGGGCAGAGGGTCTTTGCTGACCATGAAGCAGTTGGGCTCCATGGATTGAGAACGCAGGTAATTGCTTCCCCAGTCACGCATTGCTACCAGCAGGGGCATCAGACTGCGCCCTAAATCGGTCAGGGAATACTCAACCTTGGGAGGGACGATGGGAAATACCTCTCGGCGAATCAATGCGTTGGCTTCCAATTCCCGAAGCTGCTGCGTCAGCATCTTGGGAGTGATGCCGCTGATTTCCCTGCGAAGCTGGGAAAAGCGAAGCTTATTCTCGGACAGATGCCACAGAATCAACGTTTTGTATTTGCCGCCGATCAACTCCAGAGTGGCTTCCACGGGACAATGTTCATTGTGGGGCATGGGAACCTCCTTAGTATCCAAAAGGATAGTATGATACAAAAAAGTGCATACTTGCTTTTTTATCACAAGCTGGTAGAATAGTATCATAAATATACCATGGTGTCAACCATACGTTTTTCCCAATGCAGGGGAGAGGAGGAATAGAATGAAATTGAAATTTGATGTTACCGGTATGACCTGCGCCGCTTGCTCTGCCAGAGTGGAGAAGGTTACAGCCGGAGTCGAGGGCGTGGAACACGTGGAAGTAAATCTTCTGGCCGGTTCCATGACCGTAGAAGCAAGTGACGAAGCAGTGGTGGAAAAAATCCAAACCGCAGTCCGGAATGCCGGCTACGGCGCAGCGCTTGCGGGGGAAAAGAAGAAAGCCGAAACTACAGCAGAAGACCCCTTGAAAGCTATGGGGCTGCGTATTATTGGCTCCGGTGTCTTTTTGATTATCCTGATGTATTTTACAATGGGGCATATGGCAGGTTTGCCGATGCCCGGGTGGTATCACGGTACTCAAAATGCTATGACTACCGCACTACTGCAGCTTTTGCTCACTGTGCCGGTACTTTGTCTGAACCGGAGTTACTTTTCCCGGGGCTTGAAGGCTTTGTGGCACCGTTCGCCCAATATGGATTCTTTGATTGCGGTTGGTTCCGGTGCGGCATTGGTTTATAGTGTTGCCATGCTGTTTCTCATGGCCAATGCCATGGGGAAGGGTGATTGGGAAGCCGTAGCCCGGTATCGGGGGGATTTATACTTTGAGTCCTCTGCGATGATTTTGACTTTGGTGACACTGGGGAAATTTCTGGAGACCAGAGCCAAGGGCAAGACCGGTGATGCCCTGCGGCAGCTTATGAATTTACGTCCGAAGCAGGCAGCGGTACTGCGGGATGGTGTTGAAACCCGAGTGAGCATTGAGGATGTCAAACCGGGAGATGTTGTGATTGTCCGTTCCGGTGGTAGCATCCCGGTGGATGGTATCGTGGTAAAGGGCAGAGCCTCTGTGGATCAAAGCGCCCTTACCGGAGAAAGTATCCCGGTGGAAAAAACTGTAGGAGATGCAGTTGCTGCTGCTACCGTCAATGCAGAAGGGTATCTGGAATTCCGTGCGGAAAAGGTAGGGGAGGATACTACTCTTGCTCAAATTATCCGTATGGTGGAGGAAGCCGGTGGTTCCAAAGCTCCCATCGCCCGATTGGCAGACAAGATTGCCGGAGTATTTGTTCCGGTGGTTATGAGCATTGCTGCAGTTGTGCTTGGGGTTTGGCTTCTATTTGGTAAGGGGCTGGAATTCTCGCTGACAAGTGCCATTGCGGTGTTGGTGATTTCATGCCCCTGCGCGTTGGGACTTGCCACCCCTGTGGCAATTATGGTGGGAACCGGACGGGGAGCCAGGATGGGCGTGCTGTTCAAAAATGCTGCCGCACTGGAAAATCTTCATGCTATTGATACCGTGGTTCTGGATAAGACCGGAACGCTGACTGTGGGAAAACCGGTAGTTACTGATATTCTCAGTGCCGATGGTAACGAAGATACGCTCCTGCGAATAGCGGCGGCGCTGGAGAAGCCATCGGAACATCCCTTTGCTAAAGCTATTCTGGAACGGGCGCAGGGAATGGCGACGGCGGAAGCAACCAATTTTGAAACTTTGCCCGGCAAGGGTGTTTGTGCCGACATTGACGGTATCCGGTGTTACGGTGGCAATGAACGGCTGATGCAGGAATTGGGGATCTGTGTTCCCGGTTATCCTGAACTTGCGGAGCAGGGGAAAACGCCGTTGTATTTTGTTGCGGGTGACAGCTATTTGGGAGCGATCGCCGCGGCGGATGTTCTGAAAACTGATTCCCGGACCGCTGTGGAAGCTATGAAACGACTTCGGCTGGACGTGGTGATGCTCACCGGTGATAATGAAAAGACTGCCCTTGCCATTGCTCAAAAGGCAGGGATTTCCCATGTGGTTGCCCAGGTGCTTCCCGGAGATAAAGCAGGAGTGGTCAAACAACTCCAGCAGGAGGGACATCGGGTGCTGATGGTAGGGGACGGCATCAACGATGCACCGGCATTGGTAACAGCAGATGTGGGAATGGCAATCGGTGCAGGGACGGATATCGCGATGGATTCAGCAGATATCGTACTGATGACCGGTTCTCTGTCAGGTGTCAGCAATGCGGTTGAGTTGAGCCGGGCGACCCTTCGAAATATCAAGCAAAATCTATTCTGGGCATTTTTCTACAATGCCTTGTGTATTCCCGTGGCTGCGGGAGCGCTGTATCCGGTATTCGGCTGGCAGTTAAGTCCTATGCTTGGAGCGGCGGCGATGAGCATGAGCTCCGTATTTGTGGTGAGCAACGCACTGCGCTTGCGTTTCTTTAAGCCTAAAACTGCCGCACCAATCCCTGCGGCAGAAGAAAAAGCAATGATAATCAAGGAGGAAACAAAAATGCAAACTGTAATCTATGTCAATGGAATGATGTGCCCCCACTGTAAGGCAATGGTGGAAAAGGTGTGCAAGGCAATCCCCGGTACTGAGGATGCGGTTGTGGATTTGACTGCAAAGAATGTCACCGTTACAGGTAATCCGGATGTGGAGGCAATGAAAAAAGCCATCACGGATGCCGGATATGAAGTAGTAGGCTAAATTATTCAATAAGTCCGTTTTATTGTACCGAATATAGAATACAATGTTGCCATAAACAAACCAAGAAAGGGTGACAGGAATGTATTCTATTCGTTACGTGCACGGTCATGTTCAGGTATATGATGAGGCAGGAAGGTTCCTGTTCTCAGCGGACAATGAAGGAGAAGCCAGAAAGGAACTGGAGGAATATGCGCAACCTTCGGCTTGACATTTGTTATGACGGTACCCGTTACCGTGGCTGGCAGCGCCTCAGCGGTGTGGACAACACTGTTCAGGGAAAGTTGGAGCAGGCTTTGTCCAGAATTCTGGAAGAGCCAATTGAAGTTTCCGGAAGCGGACGTACCGATGCCGGTGCCCATGCGTTGGGGCAGGTGGCGAACTTCCATTGCCACAGCGCAATGGGTTCGGAAGAAATTTTGTCCCAACTCCGTCGTTATTTACCGGAGGACATCGGCATATACTCCTGCAGAGATGTCCACGACCGCTTTCATGCCCGGCTGAATGCCAAAACCAAGACATATCGCTATCGGATTTGGAACAGTCAGAACCCTTGTGTATTTGAACGCAGATATGTCTGGTGTGTTCCGGAACAGTTGAATTTGCAGGCAATGGAGATTGCTGCGGGATATTTCATCGGGGAACACGATTTTTCTGCATTTTGTGCGGCAAAAAGCAAAAAGAAATCCACGATCCGGCGGGTTGACAGCATCCAAATCCAAACCTCGGGTGATGAAATCCAAATTCTGTTCACAGGGAACGGATTTTTATACAACATGGTGCGGATTATGGCAGGAACGTTGATTGAAGTTGGACTTGGTCAGCGGCAGCCCCAAAGCATTCCTGAATTATTTGGCGCAAGCCGAAGTGAGGCAGGGGTGCTGGCACCGGCACAAGGACTGTGCTTAATGGAGGTAAGCTATTGAACATTCAGATATTCGGAAAATCAAAATGCTTTGATACTAAGAAAGCGGAGCGTTGGTTCAAAGAAAGACGTATTAAGTATCAATCTGTAGATTTGCTTCGCTTCGGATTATCCGGTAAGGAATTCGACAGCGTACTGCGGTCTGTGGGCGGAATTGATCAACTCATCGACTGGAACTCCAAATCTCAGCAGGTTACATTGCTGAAGTATATGGATGATCCGGTGGCGAAGGAGGACAAAGTTTTTGATGATCCTTCTTTGATGAAGACTCCAATTGTCCGAAACGGTAAACAGGCAACCGTAGGTTATTGCCCGGAAATCTGGGAAACCTGGGAATAAAATACCCGATACAAAAGCAGTTCCCTATGGTTGGGAGCTGCTTTTTTTATGAAAATAAGCAAGTTGAAAAGATTTTTCTTGCAAGCTGGGGGAAATAGTGGTATGCTAGGGAGGTACTATGGCTGAAATTCTGGATAAGATTTACACCGTTGTATGGGGTGTTCCTGCATTGGTGCTGATACTTGGCGTGGGGATATATTTAAGCATCCGCACTTCTTTTGCTCAGGTTCGGTTCTTCCCGAGAGCGATCCGGCTGTTCTTTCGGCGGTTATTTGGGAAGCGGGAGTGTGGGGGAGGGGTATCGCCCTTTCAGGCACTGTGTACTGCTCTTGCCGCAACTGTCGGGACCGGAAACCTTGCGGGGGTTGCCGGTGCTCTTGCTATAGGCGGCCCCGGAGCGATTTTCTGGATGTGGATCTGCGGAATTCTTGGCATGGTCACAAAGTTTGCCGAAGCCGTACTTTCGGTGCGATATCGGGAAAAGCATGGAGGAGAGTTCTACGGAGGCCCCATGTATGTGATGCGTAAAGGGCTGGGAAGGCGATGGGCATGGCTTGGAGCTGTGTACAGCTTTTTCGGTGTCGTAGCCGCCTTTGGTGTGGGGAATGCGACACAAATTAACGCAGTGATTACCGGTATTAACGATTGTATCCTTGCCGTTGGAGGCACCCCGGATTATCTGGGAAACCTGATTATGGGCGCCATTCTGGCATTGCTGATATTTCTTTTGCTTTCGGGCGGAGCCGGCAGAATTGGCAAGGTGACGGAATTGTTGGTTCCGATTGCTGCGGTGTCCTATCTGCTGCTGGGGGCTGTGGTTTTGATTTTACGCGCGAATGCGCTGCCTTCTGCCTTCCGCGCAATCCTAAGCGGTGCTTTTTCTCCTCAAGGTGTCACGGGTGGATTGGTGGGCTCATTCATGACAACCCTTCGCATCGGCGTGTCCCGTGGTGTTTTTACCAACGAGGCAGGTATGGGGACGGCAGGAATTGCTCATGCAGGGGCTTCTGTTGCTCACCCTGTAGAACAGGGATTGCTGGGCGCGATTGAGGTGTTTCTCGACACCATTGTGATTTGCACCATGACGGCGCTGGTTATTCTGTGTAGTGGTGTTCCCGTTCCTTATGGATCAGATGCCGGGCTTAGCCTGACTGCCGACAGCTTTTCTGCTGTGACGGGAGATTGGGTCAGGTTTTTTATTGCCGCTTCCGTCTGCTTATTTGCCTTCGCAACTGTTCTCGGCTGGGGGTTGTACGGTATCCGCTGTGCGCAGTATCTTTTCGGGAATTATGCCACAAAAGGTTTTATTATCCTTCAGTCCGGTGTTGCTCTGTTTACTGCTGTAGCGGATACCGAAACGGTATGGCTCTTGGCAGAAACTATTAACGGTCTTATGACGATACCAAATTTGATTACCCTGGCAGCACTTACTCCTGAGCTTCGCTGCCTGATCATAGATTACGAAAGAAAAACCGGCACGTCGGCCGGTGGAGGTACATTATGCAAATTTCCATTAACGCAAACCGCTGTGAACCCTCGCCTATGCGAAAATTCCACCCCTTTGCGGTGGCAGCCAAAAAGCAGGGGAAGAAGATTTACCACCTGAATATTGGTCAGCCGGATCTTCCCACACCCCAGGCTTATTACGATGCCATCCGCAGCTACGATGCCAGAACTCTGGAGTATGAGGCATCTCCCGGTATGCCTGTTCTGATTGATGCGGTTCGCAAGTACTATAAGGAGCTGGATGTCGACCTTTCTCAGGATGATGTGTTCATTACCACCGGCGGTAGTGAGGCTTTGCTGTTTACTTGCCTGAGTATCATGGATCCCTATACCGAGGTTATTATCCCTGAGCCTTACTATCCCAACTACACCACTTTTGTCCATGCGGCAGGCGGTGTTATCCGTGCCCTGCCCACCAACCCATGGGAAGGCTACCGCTATGCCAAACGGGAGCGGATTGAAAGCCTGATTACCAAGAATACCCGTGCCATCATGATTACCAACCCCGGAAACCCCACCGGTGTCGTGCTGGATCAGCAGGAAATGCGGATGATTGCGGACATCGCGAAGAAGCACGATTTGTTCCTGATTTGCGATGAGGTTTACCGTGAATTCTGTTATGATGATAAATTCGGTGTTCCGACCATGGCTCGATTTGATGATATTGCGGATAATCTGGTAATTGTAGACTCTGTATCCAAGCGTTTTTCTGCCTGCGGAGCTCGTGTGGGTTGTGTGATTACCAAAAATAAAGACCTTCAGGCTGCGTTGCTGAAATTCTGCCAGTCCCGTCTGGCGGTGGCAACCATCGATCAGTTGGGGGCGGCAGCGCTGTACGACGTAGACCATAAGTTCTTCCGGGACTGCAAAGCAGAGTATCAGCGCCGCCGGGATACCGTAGTATCCTGCCTGCGGAAAATCCCCGGTGTTGTGGTTGAGGAACCTATGGGCGCATTCTATGTTATGGCAAGTCTCCCGGTGGATGATTCCGACCGTTTCCAGAGGTGGCTGCTGGAAGAGTTTGATGACAATGGCGATACTGTCATGTTTGCTCCCGGCGCGCCTTTCTATGAAACCCCTGGTAAGGGTGTTAACGAGGTTCGAATTGCCTACGTTCTCAGTCAGGAAAATCTGGAACGTGCTATGGAAATTCTGGCAAGGGGAATTGCCCGGTACCAGCGCGAGGTTCTGGTTAAAGAGTAAAATAAAACTGCCGCAGTTCGGATTGAACTGCGGCGGTATTTCGTTAGCCGTGAGCGAGGAGAATAGAATCTCCACTTTCGTCATATACAATAAAGGCGGAAACCTCGCGATCACCGGAGCGGTAAACCAAACGGAACACCGTGTCTTCGTTGGTTAAATCTGCCCTCAAACGGATGGCATTGCCTATCCCGACAGAGTCGGCAGCAAAAATAGTAGAGGTTGCGGCATACTGAGAACCGTCAGAATACCAGGTGCCGGTTTCAATCCGGACATCGGTTACGGTGGCATCTGAGTAAATCAGTACATCGGAGCCGTTATCGTCCACAATTACGTCTGCGGTAAAGGTGAAGCGCTCGTCATCGTCCTGAAGGTAGCTTTCGGCATACATGCTGCCGGTGGCATCTTCAATGGGGACGGGCAGATATTGCTCCAGGAGAACCCCGCTCAGATTGGAGTAAGTAATCTCTGCAATGACGGTACCCGAAGAGTAAGGGGCGATATCGTAAGGGGAGAAGTGGAAGCACAGACCGTTCCGGGAGAAGTACCAATCGGTAATGCTACGCAGGTCACCGCTGAATCGGTCTTTCAAAACGGTGTCGTAATCGTAGTACAGCTCGTCTTTCACATCGTCCAGAGAGCTGATAATCAGAGCACTCAGCGCTTCACCGGTGCAATCTTCACGGAGAATTTTATCAAGAGTCAGGACCTCGCCGGTTTTCAAATCATAGGTCACAGAGTCTGTAACCAGAGATGGATGGGGACCGCCGCTGTAGCTGGAGAGATTACCAAAAAGGCTCATCACAGCCTGATCCAGACGGGTAGGGGTGTAACCTACGGAAACAAAATATGCAGACCAGTTTTCGGCTTCCGGATAATCTGCCTGTGCAAGCGCTTCAATATCAGCAGCATCGGAAATCACACGACCCATTCGGGATTGCAGGTCACCGGTAATAATATCTTCTACGTCGGTGCCGTTGAGAATAAGCTGTGCTTTTTGATAGGTCATACGGAACAGTTCTGCGCCATCCTCTGCAAAAACCGTCTCCGTAACAGAAGGCAGGACAATTGCGTGCATAGGTTGCGCCAAATCCTCGGGATGGAACGGTTCTGAGGGAGAGTCGATAATTAAATTCGGTGCGGTGGTGGATTTGCTGTCAGGGGGAATATCTCCCTGAGAGCTGCACCCGGCGGCACACAAGATCATGCACAAGCATAAAGCCGCAGCGAGTAGCTTTTTCATGAAACTTCCTCCTAATAAAAATTCGTTACATAAAACTATTATATCACATAATATGCTAAACTTCAAGCCGTATCTTCTATTTGAGAACTTGACAGAGTCCAGGACAAATGATAAAATAATAAAAACTTTATATCGTGATGAACGGAAAGAGTAACTCAGCCTAATCATCAGAGAGCCGGAACCTTGGCTGAAAGTTCCGGCAGAGGCGGCGGAGAGAAAGTGCGTCCGGGAGCGAATCCGAGTGTTTAAGTGATAAATGAGAGTGGAACCGCGAGTCAAATGACCCGCCTCTTGTACCGATGGTATAAGAGGCGTTTTTTTATGGAGGAATGAACTATGTATTTGTATAATTCTCTTTCCCACAAGAAGGAACTATTTCAGCCCAATTCTCCGGATGTTGTGAAGATGTACACCTGTGGACCTACGGTGTACCATTTTGCTCACATTGGCAATCTGCGCACCTATATCATGGAGGATGTGCTGGAGAAGGCTCTGCGCTATCAGGGATATAATGTCCTGCGGGTTATGAATATCACCGATGTGGGACATCTGGCATCCGATGCGGATACCGGTGAAGATAAGATGCTCAAGGGCGCAAAGCGGGAAAATAAATCCGTCATGGAGATTGCCAAGTTTTATACGGATGCTTTCTTTGCGGATTGCGAAAAGCTGAACATTAAGCGTCCGGATGTTGTGGAGCCTGCAACCGGCTGTATTCCGGAGTTTATCGCTATTGTTCAGGGACTGCTGGATAGGGGCTTTGCCTATGTTGCCGGAGGAAACGTGTACTTTGATACCTCCCGATTGGATAAGTACTATGTCTTCAACGATCATGATGAGGATGATCTTGCAGTCGGCGTTCGGGAAGGTGTGGAGGAGGATACCAACAAGCGTAACAAGAACGACTTTGTACTATGGTTTACCAAGTCTAAGTTTGAAGATCAGGCGCTGAAATGGGACTCTCCCTGGGGGGTTGGTTATCCTGGTTGGCATATCGAATGCTCCGGTATATCTATGAAGCATCTGGGTGAAGATTTGGATATCCACGCCGGTGGCATTGATAATGCATTCCCTCACCACACCAATGAAATTGCACAGTCTGAAAGCTATCTGGGGCATAAGTGGTGTAATTACTGGTTCCATGTTCATCACCTGAACACGGATACCGGTAAAATGTCCAAGTCCAAGGGAGAATTCCTGACGGTATCCCTGCTGGAGAGTAAAGGTTATGACCCCATGGCTTACCGGCTGTTCTGCCTCCAGAGCCATTATCGAAGAAACCTGGTATTTTCTTGGGAGAACCTTGACAATGCAACCCAGGCTTACGAAAAGCTCATTGCAAAGATTGCGACACTGAACCCCGGCTCCGATGTGGACGAAGAAGCCCTTGCAGCACTGAAAGAGCGTTTTAACAATGCCCTGAACGGTGACCTGAATACGTCTCTTGCTATTACTGCGGTATATGATGTCCTTAAGGCAAAATGCTCCGATGCAACCAAGTTGGCTGCGTTGGCTGATTTTGATACGGTGCTTTCCCTGAACCTCATTTCTGCTGGCGAAACCCTCCGCAAGAAGCAGGAGCAGGAGTGTCTTGCTTCTGCTGATCCTGAAATTGATGCACTGGTGCAGCAGCGCACCGATGCCAAGAAGGCGAAGGATTTTGCCACCGCTGACAGAATCCGTGATGAATTGAAGGCCCGGGGAATTGAAATTATCGATACCCCTCAGGGCAGTAAGTGGAGAAAAGTATGAAGCTGCTGATTTTGGACGGCAACTCGGTAATTAACCGCGCATATTACGGTGTAAAGCCCCTTACCAATCGTGAGGGGCTTTATACCCATGCAATCTATGGCTTTTTGAATATTCTCGAACGAATGGAGAAGGAAGAGCAGCCGGATGCGGTATGTGTTTCCTTTGACCTACACGGTCCTACCTTCCGTCATCAGCAGTATGACGGTTATAAAGCTACCCGGCACAAAATGCCGGAGGAACTGGCACAGCAGATGCCGGTGATGAAGGACGTACTTCGGGCAATGAACATTCCCATCTATGAGTG
Source organism: Oscillospiraceae bacterium (assembly GCA_017473455.1). Taxonomy (GTDB): domain Bacteria; phylum Bacillota; class Clostridia; order Oscillospirales; family Oscillospiraceae; genus Faecousia. Next base: position 9,168 of record JAFULI010000006.1, on the reverse strand, counting down.
TCAGGGATGGGAAGCGGACGATGTGATTGGTACGGTGGGCAGAATCTGCTCCAACAATGGCTGGGAGTGCGTGATTGTCACCGGCGACCGGGACAGTCTGCAGCTTATCGATGAAAATGTCCACGTTAAACTTGTGATTTCCAAAGGCGGTCAGACCACTTCCACTGTTTATGATGAGGCAAAATTCCGGGAGGAATATGGGTTTGAACCGAAAAAAATGGTGGATTTGAAGGCCTTGATGGGAGATTCTTCTGATAACATCCCGGGTGTTGCCGGTGTCGGCCCTAAAACCGCTACGGAGTTATTAATCAAATTCGGTTCTCTGGATGGGGTGTATGCCAATTTGGACGATGCCTCTATCCGTCCCAAGCTTCGGGAGAAGCTGGTCAGCGGCAGAGAGAATGCTTACTTGTCTTATGATTTGGCAACCATTCGTCCGGAAGCACCCATTGATTTTGCCCCCATGGATGCAGTGGTAAAGCCCTATAATCGCCCGGAGTTGTACCAGTTGTTTGTCCGGCTGGAGTTTGTTCGTCTGATTGACAAATACGGTCTTCGGGGTGCTGAGGTCTCTGCTCCTAAGCAGGAATCGAAACTGGTTTCCCTGCCGGTCTGTACTGAGCCGCCAAAGGGGAATACCCCTTGCACGGTGTATATTGCCGGAGATGGCTCTCTGGGTATTGCGTGGGAGCAGGGGGTCTGTGCGCTGACTCCCATGGAAGCGCTCATGGCAGGAGATATCCTCTCCGGTAAGACCGGATGCGTGGCGCATGACCTGAAGACCACGCTGCACCGTTTGGATGAAATGGGCTTGGAGTACGGCGAATTCAGCTTCGATACGGCTTTGGCTGCCTATGATTTGAATCCTTCTCAATCTGATTACCCTGTGTCTAAGCTAGCAACGAACTTCCTCGGTGCGGATGTTTCCGATGAGGATGCGGCAGCTTGTGCGGAAGCAATGTGGAACCTTCGAACGGTTTTGGAGATGGAGCTTCAGCAAAAGCAGATGCTTTCTCTGTATCGGCAGATAGAGTTTCCTCTGTGCATGGTGCTCTACCGTATGGAGAAGGAAGGAATTGCAATCGATACCCGCCAGCTTTCCCAATTTGGAGAGATGCTGGCAGAGCGAATTGAAAACTGTGAACGCTTGATATATGGGTATTCTGAGGGCGAGTTCAATATCAATTCTACTCGTCAGCTCGGCGAACTCTTGTTCGATAAACTGGGACTGCCGCCGGTAAAAAAGACCAAAACCGGTTATTCCACCAATGCGGAGGTTTTGGAGAAGCTGAAGGGAAAGCATCCGATCATTCCTGCTATTATGGACTACCGGATGCTGACGAAGCTGAAGTCCACCTACGCGGATGGGTTGATGAAAGTCATTTGCGAGGATGGAAGAATTCGTACCACCTTCCAGAACCTTGTTACTGCTACCGGACGGCTTTCTTCTACCGAACCGAACCTGCAGAATATTCCCGTCCGTACGGATTTGGGAGCGGAGATTCGAAAGATGTTTGTCCCCAAGCCTGGCTGCGTTCTGGTGGATGCGGACTACAGCCAGATTGAATTGCGAGTCCTTGCCCATATTGCCGGGGATGAAACCATGCAGGAGGCATTCAAAAGTGGTCTGGACATTCATACTGTCACCGCCGCTCAGGTGTTTGCGGTTCCTGCTGATGCTGTAACACCTTTGCAGCGCCGTCATGCTAAGGCGGTCAATTTCGGCATTGTATACGGTATTTCCGAATTCTCCCTTGCGGATGATATCGGTGTCAGCCGTTATGAGGCGAAGGAATATATCGACAGTTATCTGAGCCACTATCACGGTGTTCGGGACTATATGAAGCAGGTTGTTGCAGATGCCAGAGAGTTGGGGTATACCCTGACTCTGTATGGGCGAAGGCGGTATATTCCTGAGCTTAAGAGCAGTAATTTCAATATCCGCAGTGGTGCCGAACGGATGGCTCTGAACACCCCTATTCAGGGGACGGCGGCGGATTTGATTAAGTTAGCGATGATTCGGGTGGATGCCGCCCTTACAGAGAGTTTCCCGGAAGCCAGACTCATATTGCAGGTTCACGACGAACTGATTGTGGAGTGTCCGGAAACGGTTGCGCCTCAGGTGGCAGCACTGGTAAGTCGGGAAATGGAACAGGTAGCAAAGCTGAATGTGCCGCTGACTGCCGAAGCAAAATGGGGAAAGAGCTGGTTTGAAGCAAAATGATTACCATTCAAAAAATGAACCAAACCCATGTACCTGCGGTTGCGGCTTTGGAAGCGGTATGCTTTTCTGATCCATGGAGTGAAAGAAGTGTTGCTTCCGAGTTAAGTAATCCGCTGTCCCTTTGGCTGGTAGCGATGGACGGGGACACGTTGGCAGGGTATATCGGCTCTCAGTCCGTTATGGGAGAATCGGATATGATGAATGTAGCCGTGAACCCTGATTATCGAAAACAGGGCGTTGGTACAAAGCTCATAGCGGCACTTGTGGAGGCCTTGGCACAGACAGGAAATCACTGCCTGACACTGGAAGTCCGTGCATCCAATTCCCCGGCAATCTGCCTGTATGAAAAACTGGGGTTTGCGTGTGTTGGCAGACGACCCAATTACTACCGCAATCCCAAAGAGGATGCGCTGATTATGAGAAAGGAGTGGAACGGTTGAATATTTTGGCTGTAGAATCCTCTTGCGATGAGACTGCGGTGGCAATCGTACGGGATGGCAGACAAGTGCTGACAGACTGCATTGCCTCTCAGGTGGAACTGCATCGGATTTACGGTGGAGTAGTGCCGGAGATCGCCTCCCGAATGCACATTGAAGCTATTTATGCTCTGGCGGAGCAGGCACTTGCTGAAGCAGGTCTGACACGGAATGAAATAGATGCTGTGGCAGTTACCTACGCACCCGGTTTGATTGGCGCGGTACTGGTAGGTGTGAATTTTGCCAAGGCTGCCGCACTGGCACTGAATAAGCCCTTGATTCCCGTTCACCATATCCGTGGCCATATTGCCGCAAATTACCTGGCTTATCCTGAGCTGGAGCCGCCGTTTCTGTGCCTTGTAGTATCCGGAGGACACACAATGATCGTGGATGTCCGGGATTATACCGAAATGAGGATTTTGGGAACGACTCTGGATGACGCAGCAGGAGAATGCTTTGACAAGGTGGGCAGAGTTCTGGGAATGCCATATCCGGGTGGTGCGGCGCTGGATGCTGCGGCGCAACGGGGAGATGAAAGTAAGTACACGCTCCCGAGAAGCAAGCCCGGTGCCAATCCCTATGATATGAGCTTTTCCGGATTGAAAACTGCCGCACTGAACCTGATCCACCATGCTGAGCAGGTGGGAGAAGAGCTGGATATTAACAGCCTTTGCGCAGCCTTCACGGCAGCGGTGTCAGATACTTTGGTACCCCGTGTGGTTCAGGCTTTGCGGGAAACCGGTCAGAAGCGTCTGGCTGTTGCCGGTGGTGTGGCTGCGAATTCCCGCATCCGAAATGATATTCTGAAAGCAGCAGGTGAGATGGGGGTAGAAGTGTATCTGCCACCCTTGAAACTATGCGGAGATAATGGCGCTATGATTGGCGCGCAGGCATACTATGAGTATCAGGCGGGGAATGTTGCAGATATGAGTCTGAATGCCTATGCAACCAAATCCATCTTGGGAGAAGCACTGTAAACATATTAAAAGCCGCTGGTTTCTATCAGCGGCTTTTTGAGATAGAGAATCTGAAAAGAAAATACGCTGGGATTGTTCAAAAAAGCTTATGCATATAAATAATGCATAAATACTTTATATGAAATAACAAAAGGCAATTTTATAAGCATAAAAGTTGTGAGATTACAGAGTTTTACGGAATTTGACCGATTTCGACAAGCTGTTTACAAGCGAAATGCTGTGGAAAACTCTGTGGAAACTGTGAATAACCGCTTGCATAATATGACAAAAAGCTGTTGAGTAACCATGTTATGGTCAACCGTTTGTCGAATTTGTGAATAATTTGGAGGATCGACAATGCTCCGCGAATATCAATCTTTGAAAGATTTTCCCTTTTCTGCAGTTATGTCCATATATGAGGAAACCAATCGAAAAACCGGTAAAAGCCGTTATCCGGATGAGCTGCCGGAGCGCCAGGTTGCTTTGGCGGAGGGGGAGCTCTATAATTATTTGCGAGATGTGTTTTTTTCTCAACCCGGAGCAAAGTATTACCTATGGCTTGTTGGTGACCGTCCTGTCAGTGCTTTGCGCATAGAGCCGTATCGGGATGGTTTCTTGGTGAGCGCTATGGAAACAGCACCGGAATCCAGAAGCCATGGCTATGCCAAGGCATTGCTGCAAGCGGTTATTCATGGAATGGTACCGGTGCTGCTGTATTCCCATATTCACCACAGAAATGCAGCATCCATAGCGGTGCATACCGCCTGTGGATTTCGGAAAATACGGGATTGTGCGGTAACCCTCGACGGCACATTTACATCGAAAATGGGAACTTATTTTCTGGAGATACAGTAAATTTAATGAATTATTAAGAAACTTTACCACGAAATCAGGTGACATATACTGCAAAGTATGCTATAATCCGTCGGAAGAAAGGAGGCGGAGGTTGTGAGTTTCTTGGAAAAAGTCCTGCAGTTTATGGATATGAAAATGAAAACTCCTGAGCTTTACGGCTGGTTTCATATCCTTTGGCTGTTGTTGACAGTTTTAGCAACCGCATATCTTTGCATCAAATATAAAAACGCGTCGGAAAAACAGGTGCGTAATATTGTTTTTCATACCGCAGTGTTGGTTTTTGTGCTGGAGATTTATAAGCAAATCAATTATAGCTTTTCTTACGGAAACGGAATTACCTTTGATTATCAGTGGTACGCATTTCCGTTCCAGTTCTGTTCCACACCGATGTATATTGGTTTGCTTGCCGGTGCTTTCCGCAAGGGGAAGGTGCAAAATGCTCTTTATGCCTACCTTTCCACATACTCCATTTTTGCAGGTCTTGCGGTGATGGTGTATCCGGGAGATGTGTTCGTCAGAACTATCGGTATCAATATTCAGACAATGATTTGCCATGGTTCCATGATTGTTATCGGTGTTTATCTGCTGTATTCCGGTGCTGTTAAATTGGATGGCAAGACGATGCTCCGGGCAATGTGCGTGTTTGCCACTACTTTGGGAATTGCGGTTGTGCTGAACGAGATTGCGTATTATTCCGGTCTTTTGGAGACTGATGTGTTCAATATGTTCTTTGTGAGCCGTCATTGCGACCCTTCTCTGCCGGTGTATTCCATTGTTCAGGAAATTGTACCGTACCCCTGGAGTTTGATTATTTACATTCTGGGCTTTACTGCGGCAGCCTACCTGATTACTTTGCTTGCTGTGGGTGCGAAGCAACTGGCATCCGTTGTTGTCAAAAACTTTACCAAAGGCAAAATTGCAGTATAATATTAATCGCCAATCTTCACGTTATGGAAGATTGGCGATTTTTTAGGTTTGTTCGGATTGATCGATGATGACAGGATCGAAATGGATTACCAGATGGATATTTATTCTCTCAAGTGTCTCTTTTTCGATGTGGTCGATGATTTCGTGGGCATCAATGGGGCTCTCTTCTGCACTGATTTCTGCATGAACGGAGGCGTAGCACTGTCCGGGGCCATAGTCGTGGATGAGTAGGTCGTGAATTCCCAGAACTTTTTCATGGGACAATACAAGTTGAGTGATTTGTTCAATCAGAGCATCGTCTGCCTGCTTTCCCAGAAGGGGGGATACTGTTTCTCCGGTTAGTTTAATTCCTGAGTACAGGATGAACAGCGCCACAGCCAAGGCAACGTAACCGTCAATGTTGATATGAAAACGGTATTCAATCACACAGCCCAATAAAACGGAGGCGGAGGTGATGACATCGTTGCGGCTGTCAACAGAGGTTGCCAGCAGGGAAGTAGAGCCGGTGCGTTTGCCTAAATTGCGGAAGAAAAGGCACATCCAAAGCTTGACGCCGATGGAGACAGCGAGGACAATGAATGCCGCAGCGGTAAGGTGGGTGGAAGATGGATGGATTATTCTTTCTACAGCGGTACGTGCCTGATCTCCACCGGAGATGAGGATGATGCCGGCAACCACCAGTCCCGCCAGATATTCGTAACGTGCATGACCGTAGGGATGACCTTGGTCCGCGGGACGCTGCGCCATATGAAAACCCAGCAATGTCACAACGGAAGAGGAAGCATCCAGAAAATTATTAACTGCATCCGCCATGATAGAAGCAGAACCGGCTATGAAGCCGACAGCAAATTTACAACAGAAAAGTAAAATGTTGCAAATGATGCCAATAATACCGGACATTTTTCCAATAGCGGAATGAACAGCCGGAGAATCGGTATCTTTGTAGTTTTTTACAAACAAGCGAAGTAATAGCTCAGTCATTGTAAGTACCTCCTAAAAAGAGTGAGCCAAAACAATATCGCTATTATATTATGATTGCGGAAACCAGTCAATCCCTTGTTTCTGCAGGTTAAGGAAAATAGGGGAGATGCAGAGAGAAGGAAAAATGATTTTTCCGGGATTTAAGTGTTGACAAAACGGATAAGCTGTGCTATGATATCCAAGCTGTCAGCGACGGCAATATATGGGCGAGTGGTGGAATTGGTAGACTCGCTAGATTCAGGTTCTAGTGTTCACTGCGGACGTGCGGGTTCAAGTCCCGCCTCGCCCACCAATAATCGGCAATCTTCGAATGAAGGTTGCCGATTTTACTTTTTCACTATTAACTATTCACTCTTCACTAAATTCAGAAACGATTTGGGGAAAGCATAAATAATATTGAATAGTGAAGAAGTTTGTATTAAACTGCCGAAATTCGACAGGAATTCTATTGTAAAAACTCATCCGGCGTCGAGCCGGGGTCAATTGCAAAACTAAGTTCCAGTTTGCAAAAGTAAATGCCTGGTCTGGCAGTTCCTTGCAAAACTAAAATCCACTAAATCAAGAATTTCGTGTATGGCTGGAACTTACGAATGCAAACTGGAATTTACAAAACCAAATAAGTTGCATACCAGTAGCTACTATGATACAATGGCTACAGGTCAAGCACCGGTGCCTGGAAATAGGCATGCCAACCGGAGGTGAAAGGATCTTCGCTTTTTTCGCAAGATTAACTTCCACCCCTATGGTAAGCAATATAGCTTCCGAATAGCGGTATTTCAGTTTATTTCTTTAGAAGTTTCGGTGTGAGATTGATGTCATTGGCGGGAATCTGGCGTAGGTTGAGTTGGGTCAGAATATCATCGCCGTAGAAGAAGCTGAACAGCTGGTGTGCTGACCGGTTGTTCAGCTTTTTTCTTGTGTAGGAATTGATGTGGCTCATCATCAAGGAAATATCGTCCTGAGTAAGGTTGTTGAACGAAGTACCTTTCGGAAGGATGCGGCGGATAAATTCATGTGTTACCTCAATGCCACCCTTTTGGTCTGAACGCTGGGGATCACAATAGAACACCCTTGTCCGTATTTCACCCCATTCGTCACATTCCAGAGATACAGGATCGGTAAACTCACTGCCTCTGTCCGTGAGAATTACTGGAAACAGTCTGCAAAAAGTTTCTCTGCCAAGTTGCTCGTAAAGGCTCTCGATAATCTCTGTCACAGAACGGGCGGTGTTGTTATCCCGGATGTAGGCCAGCATAAGATTGCAGTTACGGAAGAATAGGGTTAGCAATACCTTCCCGCCCTTCTTACCCTCAACAGAATCCATTTCCACAATAGGGATATCCGGATGCAGTTCTATGTATTCCAGGAAATCTTCATAGGTTCTACCCATGTGACATTGCTTGTCCACGCGAAGCGGTTTCTTCTTTTTCCGTGCCCTGTAGCGGACCTTTCTGGGAAGATCCAGATTGCCGACAGACAACAGTCCAGCATCAATGTAGTTGTAGATCGTTCTTTCATCCAGCATGATGATATCTGCATTATTGACGCAGATCTGGTGAATTGACTGTCCCTGTTTCACCAATGGCGAAATGATCGAATCGATTCGGCGTAACTCTGCAGGTTCTGTAGCAAAACCTTGCCGGCTCTCACTACGGACAGCCTCGTACTCACTTTGAGCAAACTTGGCGTCATAGAGATGGCGTCTGAGTTTGCATCCGGTACGCTCTTTACAACCGTTGCAAACATAGGGTGGCTTTTGAAGCTTTAGACATACCGTTTTCTCAAAGTCCGGACAGCTCACAAAGCACTTAACCTTGCTGCACTGACGGCAAAACTTACCGAAGGGATACTTGCACTGACTGCAGATATCCGAAAAATGCTTGCATTCCCGACGATAGCGGCAGGGGTTGTAGGTATCTTTTTCTACGACTTTGAAATGACCCCGAATTTCTTTGGAGACGGTGGACGGATCCTTGCCTATTTCGTGAGCAATCTGCTTGAACGACATAGCATCTCTGAGACAGGATTCGATGATGATGCGTTCGCTGAGAGTTAAATGTGCATTCTTTGCCATAATGTCCTCCTGGAGAAATACCGCTATCCGGAAGGACGATACTGGACAAGGGGCTCTGCCCCTTGAACCCCGAGGTTTATCGCCTTTGTTTCCAAAGGGGCAACGAAAAAGAGCAACATCCCAAGATGCTGCCCCTTTGCAAACCCCACCGGCCGCTCAGGTCGCTCCTCAGCGTTGCCCTATCCTGCAGATGGGGAAAGTAACTATATTTTACATTGTGTATCGGCATCAGTCAACCATGAAGGACAAGGTTTGTATGAGTAAGTTCTGCATCCTTGTTTGCATGACTAACTTCTGCTCATGGCTGCCCGGTGCTGGAAATTAATTATTCAATTGAGGGGCGTCGAGCCGGATTTCATCATTGAAGATGATTTACCCCTCGCAAGGGTGGATTTAGTTAAAAACCGACGACCGAAGTCGACGGTTTTTCTGTCTATGGGCTACAAAAAAGATATTTTTGCTGTTTTTGCGTATGAATTCGAACTCTTGCAAAAATGAAATCCTTGCTGATGCAAGGATGAAATCAGCTAAAGCTGATGAAATCTTCGGCTTTGCCTCAGATGAAATTAAATCCGCCTCCATCTCCTGCCGTAAGGCAGATTTCATCGCGAAGCGATTTCATCCACCGCAGGTGGATTTCTTCCGCCATAGGCGGATTTAGTTGAAAAAAGCCGT
>JAFULI010000058.1 GCA_017473455.1 Oscillospiraceae bacterium | reverse complement strand
TAAATTGTTGTTTAGCTTACAACACAGGCGACTTGGCTCTCCCTTTGGGAGAGCTGGCACGCCGTAAGGCGTGACTGAGAGGGCAACCAGAAAAATGTTAGATTTTTTCTGGTTTTCAGGAAAATATGTCGTTATCGCCTGCGGCGATGTGATTTTCTTTAAGAAAATCACGATGCCCTCTCCGCCCCCTTCGGGGGCACCTCTCCCAAAGGGAGAGGCAAGTGGCATATGCGTAATTGAACTTCAAACAACAATTTATCGTACAATTTTCATAAGCGGGGTTCTTAGTATGGCAACGGCGTACTTTGTTTCTTGCTATTTTTGTGATTTCACGGTATAATAAAAGGTACGAAATATTCCGTAAGTGAGGGATTTCTATGGACACGAAAAAGAATATTCTCCTGCTGACCACCGGAGGCACCATTGCCTCTGTTCCCGGACTGGACGGTCTGGAGCCACACCGCAGCGGTGTGATGGAACGGGAGCTGCTGCAGCTTCGTACCTACTACGATATTGATGTGCAGGATGTGATGTGTCTGGATTCCTCCAACATCCGCCCTCAGGAGTGGCAGGAAATCGCCCGTGCGGTGTTTTCCCTTCGGGGAAATTATGACGGCATCGTCATTTCCCACGGTACGGATACCATGGCATATACCGCCTCGGCGGTGTCCTTTATGCTGCCGGATATTGACCTCCCGGTGGTATTCACCGGCTCTCAGCTTCCCCTTGCGGATATGCTCTCCGACGGGCCGGAAAACCTGCGTACCGCCTTTGCCATGGCTGCCGCCGGATATCCCGGTGTGTTTCTGGCTTTTGACCGCAAGGTCATGCTGGGCTGCCGCGCGGTGAAAATCCGTGCCACCGGTTTTTCCGCCTTTGAAAGTGTCAACGCCACCTATGCCGCACGGGTCACCGGTCTGGGTCTGACGGTAGACCCCACCGTGATTCCCAAAGTCAAAGGCCCTGCCCGTCTGGTGGACAGCATCAGCGACGATGTGTTTTTGCTGAAGCTGACTCCCGGCATCTCCCCGAAGATTTTCAGTGCCCTGGTGGGCATGGGCTATAAGGGCATCGTCATGGAAGCCTTCGGTCTGGGGGGTGTGAACATCCTCAACGAGGGGCTTGCCGGCATCCGTGCCGCCATTGACTCCGGCATCAGCGTAGTTATCACCACCCAATGCCTTTACGACAGCTCCGACCTTCGGGTGTATCAGGTGGGCAACAAGCTGCTGGAGCTGGGAGTCATTCAGGGCAAAGATATGACCACCGAAGCCGCCATGACCAAGCTCATGTGGGCAATCGGGCAGAACATGAGTCAAAAGGAAATCCGCAGGCTCTTTACCCTGAGTCTTGCCGGGGAGGTTAACTAATGGATCCGATTTACGTCACCGGGCATCGAAACCCGGATACCGACTCCATTGTTGCGGCTATGGCATATGCCGCGCTGCGAAACGCTTTGGGAGATCGGGAATACGAAGCCGCTTGTCTGGGGCAGGTTTCCGACGAAACCCAGCGTGTGCTGGATCGCTTCGGATTTTCTCCTCCCAAGCGGATCAAAAGTATGCACACTCAGGTTCGGGATCTGGCATTTGATACCCCTCCCGTTCTTTCGGCGGCAGTCACCGTGGGCAGAGCATGGGAGCTGCTGCTGGAGCATCAGGACAAAGCCGCCATCCCCGTCGCCAATGACGACGGCACCCTCTACGGAATGCTTTCCCGGGAGGACGTGGCAGGCTACAATATGGCACAGATTATCCGGGGTGTCCTCGAGCCGGTGCCGCTTTTTAATCTTCTGTCCGTTTTGGAAGGACGAGTCTGCAACGAAGCCGGTGAATTCACCGACACCGTATCCGGCGAGGTGGTCATTGCCCTGCCCCGCAGCTCAGAAGACAAGCTGCAGTATCCCCGGGACTCCATCGTTCTGTGCGGTCAGCAGGAGGCGCTGATGGAAGCCTGCCTGCGCTCCAACGTCAAATGTTTGGTACTGTGTCAGGCTGAGCTTCCCCGTTCTTTACGGGAGATCCCCACGGACACCTGTGTCATTGCCACGGATTTTGATGCCTACCGGGCTTCCCGATTGCTGTTTCAGTCCACCCCCATTGGGCGAATCTGCCGTCGGGACATCCCCATCTGCTTCCATCTGGAAGATCGGGTGGACGATGTGAAGGAGCTGGTACTCAAGCACAGAGAGCCTTGCTACCCCATCCTCAACGAAAACGAGCAAATTGTGGGCATCCTCGCCCGATATCATCTGCTGCGCCCCCGTCGGAAACGGGTGGTGCTGGTGGACCACAACGAGATTTCCCAGTCCGTCCCCGGTCTGGAGGAAGCGGAGATTTTGGAAATCATCGACCATCACCGTCTGGCAGACATCCAGACCACCGGCCCGATTTACGTCCGCAACGAGCCGGTTGGCTCTACCAATACCATCCTTGCGGATATGTTCCGTGAGCATGGAGTCACCCCCTCGGCTGCCCTTGCCGGCATGATGGCTTCGGCAATCATCTCCGACACCGTTATGTTCAAATCCCCCACCTGCACCGACCGTGACCGCCGCACCGCTCAGCGGATGGCACGGCTGGCAGGAGTCACCCCGGAGGAGCTGGGGCAGGTCATCTTCTCTGCCGACCAGCCTGACCGCTCTGCCCGGGAGCTGATGTTTGCCGACTATAAGGAGTTCCACATCGCCGGACATTCTCTGGCGGTGGGACAGATTACCTGCGTGGACAGCCCCAAACTGCTCAGCCGCAAGGATGAATTCCTGACTCTGATGGCACAAACCGCAGCAGAAAAGGGCTTCGATTTGGTGATTCTGATGCTGACGGACGTGCTTCTGGAAGGTACGCAGCTTATTTATCTGGGAGATGACGATACCATCCGTCAGGCATTCAACGCAGAGCCTAAGGAGCAGACCTTGTTCCTGCCCCGAATCATGAGCCGAAAGAAGCAGGTCATTCCCCTTCTGTCCGCTCTGTGGGGCTAAAAATTCTCTGTTTACGTTGCAAGCAAAGTGTGATATACTATAAAAAATTCGTCTGGAGGGCATCATGGGATTCGAGGGACTTTTGGGAAACCACCGGCTGAAGGATAACCTTCGGGCAAGCCTGAGTCGGGGTCGGAGCGCCCATTTTTACCTGATTTCCGGTGCGGAAGGTTCGGGTAAGCATACTCTTGCCCGTCTTTTGTCCGCGGCGCTGATGTGCAGCGGTGCCGATGCCCCCTGCCTTCGCTGTGAAGCCTGCCGCAAGGTGATGAACAACGTCCATCCGGATATCATCACCGTTGCCGACCCGGAGAAAAAACGGGTACCGGTGGATTTGGTGCGTCAGGCAAGAGCGGACATCTATACCAAGCCCAACGAGGGCAAAAAGAAAATCTACCTCTTCCCTCAGGAGCTGGGTCTGGAGGGTCAGAACGCACTGCTGAAAATTCTGGAAGAGCCGCCTCAGTACGGTGTCTTTCTCCTGCTGACGGACAATCCGGAGCGTCTGCTCCCCACGGTACGCTCCCGATGCGTGGAGCTGGCTTTGCGCCCTCTGGAAAATTCCCTGCTGCGGCAGGAGCTGCGGCGGCAATTCCCCGACATTGAGGAAGAAACCCTCACTGCCGTCTGTCAGCGCAGCGGCGGCTATCTGGGGCAGGCAATTGCCGCTGTGTCCGGTGCTTCTGAAATTCCTCAGCAGACTGTGGATTTTGTCAATGCCTTTGCCGCCCGGGATGTGCTGGCGCTGGTCTCGGTGCTGGTGGGTATGGAAAAGTCCAAACGGGATGTGCTCCTTCCCCTTCTGGAGCAGTGGGTTTCCATTCTGGAAGAAGCCCTCGCCAGCCGCAGCGGCGGCACTGCCCTTTCCCCTTCGGCACAAAAGCTCAGCACTGCCCGAAGCTCTGCTGACCTGCTCAGCGCCATTCGGGAAATCCAAAAATGCATTCAATACGCTCAGGGAAATGTGTCCCCTGCCGCCATCTGCGGCTACCTGCAATGGGCGTTAAGATAGGAGAAAAACCAATGGAAAACCAAAACAGTACTCCCCTGGTTCCGGTTGTGGACATTCAGTTCCGTCCGGGTCAGAAGGTATATTTCTTTGACCCTGCCGGTCTGAACCTGCAGCAGGGTGACCATGTGATTATCGACACCGCCAGAGGCCCCGAGTTCGGCATCTGCGCTTCCGGTATCCATGAGGTCAGCGAGCAGGATGTGATCGCGCCTTTGAGAAGTGTCCTGCGGCTTGCCACCTCTCAGGACGAAAAAATCGTGGAGGAAAACCGGGCAAAGGAACGCAAAGCCCATGAGGTTTGTCTGAAGAAAATCGACGAGCTGGGTCTGGATATGCAGCTTGTCAGCGTGGAATGCGCCTTTGACGGCAGCAAGCTGCTGTTCTTCTTCACCGCGGATGAACGGGTAGACTTCCGTGAGCTGGTAAAAAGCCTTGCCTTTGTATTCCATACCCGTATTGAGCTGCGGCAGATTGGCGTTCGGGACAAGGCAAAGATGGTGGGCGGTCTGGGCATCTGCGGCAGACCCTTCTGCTGTGCCAGCTTTTTGGAGGATTTCCAACCCGTGTCCATAAAGATGGCAAAAACCCAGAACCTGAGTCTGAACCCCACCAAAATCTCCGGCACCTGCGGACGGCTGATGTGCTGCCTGAAGTACGAGCAGGAGGCATATGAAGACCTGCTCAAGCGCTGCCCCAAGGAGGAGAGCTTCGTGGACACTCCGGAAGGTCGGGGTACGGTCACCGAAGTGATTCTGCTCCGCCAGCAGGTGAAGGTTCGGATGGAAGATGCCCCGGAGACCATCAGTCTGTTCTCCATTGACGAAATCGCTGTGCTGAGAAATGGCAAGGCGAAGAAAAACGATCCTCCCATTCCTGCGGATCTGGCGCCCATTTCCGGCTCCGGCAAAGCCCCCCGTCGGATGACGAAGGATGAGGAAGAACCGACATTCCTCGATCCCATCAAATTCCGTTATCGGGAGGATGCGGTGGTGGAGGAAGCCCCTCCTGCTCCGTCGGAGGAGACCCGGAGCGAACCGAAAAAGAGCCGCCGCAAGCCCCGTCCCGGCAAGCCCAGAGGGGAAGAAAAGCCGGAAGCTCCCAAGCCCGCAAAGCCTGCTCCCAAGCCTAAGCAGGATGCTCAGGAGCCGAAGCCCGAAGCCCCGGCAGAAGGCGCACCCAAAAAGCCCAACCACCACCGCCGTCCCTACTACCGCAAGAGAAAGCCCAAAACCGGCGGCGAATAAGGTCATAAAAACCCGGCTGTTGCTGTGCTGCAACAGCCGGGTTCGATTCCCCGGATACCGGAAGGATAAATTGTTGTTTGAAGTGCAGAAACCCCGGACGTGTCATCCTGAGCGGAGCGAAGCGGAGTCGAAGGATCTCGAACGTAAAGGCTTAGGATTTGTCGGAAAAAGATATGAAAACCGAACAAATAGATCCTTCGACTCGCTTACGCTCGCTCAGGATGACATACGTTTTCGGTGCGGAGGTAGACTTTCAAACAACAATTTCCCCGTCAATTGTTTTTGGGGATGGTGATGGTCAGGACGATTTTGTCTTCCGTTTCTTTGCGTTCGGAAATGGCAGGGATGCCGCTAAGCTGGATTTTGGCGAGGGATTGATTGAGGTTATTCAGAAACGCTCCGATATTGGGGCGGCAGGGCTTTGTCCGGCTGCCCCGCAAAAGCTGGGCAATGTAGCTTTCCAGTCCGGCAACGCTCATATTCGTCCGCACAGCCACGTTGATCGCCGCCAGCTTTTCCGGCTCAGTGGGGAGCTTCAGCAGGGCGCGGGCATGACGTTCCGTCAGGCCGCCCTCCCGAATAGCGGTAAGCACCGGCAGGCTGTGACGTAAAATCCGCAGCTTGTTGGCAATGGCGCTTTGACTCTTCCCCAGCATACGGGCTGTCTGCTCCTGACTCAAAGACCACTGCTCCATGAGCCAAGCAATGCCTCTGGCTTCCTCGATGAAGTCCAGATCCTGCCGCTGAAGATTTTCCACCATGGCAGCCAGACCCGATTCCCGGTCATCCATATTCATAACGATGCAGGGGATCTCCGTCAGCCCCACCATGGCAGCCGCCCGAAGCCGCCGCTCTCCGGCAATCAGCTCATAGCTGTTCCCCACCCGACGGACGGACAGGGGCTGCAAAATCCCATGCTGACGGATGGAGTCCGCCAATTCCAGCAAACGATCCTCCTGAAACACCTTTCTGGGCTGGGCTGGGTTGGGACGAATGGATCGGGGCGGCACAAACACCACCCGACCGGTTTCCATATACGTTTTCAGCTTTTGACACTGCATGGAAGTTTCCTCCTGTGAATAATCCTGTTTCACCATTTTACCTGTTAAACCGGAGGAAACCCCACGAAATAAGCAACCCCACCCCCAAAATTAACCGACAAGTTTCACGGCAAGGGGTGGGAAATTTCATCCCCCCAGGGGGCTTGTACCACATTTTTTCTATCGCTATAATAAGCAAGCAAGATGCTCCGGCATAGCTGGCACTACACCGGGGCATTGCAACCCCAATCTCAAAAATCAAGGCAGGCATTGCTATTATACACTGTTCTGCCGAAAAGAACGGACAAAACCAAAATGAAAAAACTTTTTGCACTGCTTCTGGCTGCCCTTATGGTGGTTTCTATGTTCGCAGGCTGCTCCAAGGAGGATAAGAAGTCTACCTTGGTCTACGGCTCCGGCGACTACGACTCCATCAACCCCATTATGAACGAACACTGTGAAATCAAGCATCTGCTGTTTGACAGTTTGGTGAAGCTGGACAAGAACGGCAAGCCCGTGGCCAGCCTGGCTGAGAGCTGGAACTACGACGATGCGACCATTACCTACACTTTCAAGCTCCGCAGCGATGTGAAGTGGCACGACGGCGAGAAGTTCACCGCCGACGATGTGAAGTTCACCATCGAAGCCATCATGAATCCCGACAACGGCTCCGAAAACTACCCCAACTACATCGAGATCAAGGAAATCAAGGTTAACTCCGACACCGAGATTGCCTTCGTTCTGTCCGAGCCCAACTACGCGTTCCTGGACTACATGACCATGTCCATCCTGCCTGAGCATAAGCTCCAGGGTGAGGATATGTGGGAATCCGATTATTTCAAGAACCCCATCGGCACCGGTCCCTACAAGCTGGAAAGCTGGGATGTAGGCCAGGCCATCACTATGGTGAAGAATGCTGACTACTTCGGCGGCGCTGCCAAAATCGACACCATCATCTTCAAGATCGTCACTGACGACAACGCCAAGGCGCTGCAACTGAAGGAAGGTACTCTGGATCTGGCACAGGTTGCCCCCAAGGATGCCCAGAATTTCAAGGACGCAGAGGGCCTGACTATTTACGATATGGCTACCTCTGACTACCGTGGTATTCTGTACAACTTCTGGAATGAATACTGGCAGACCAATGGCGATCTGATCCCCGCCATCAGCTACTGCATCGACCGTCAGGCCATCGTGGACGCTGTCCTGCTGGGCGAAGGTTTCGTGGCTTACAGCCCCATCCAGCTGAACGAGTACAACTACGATGGTGTCGAGAAATACGACTTTGATCTTGCCAAGGCAGAAGCTGCATTCGTCGCTGCAGGTTGCGAGAAAGATGCAGAAGGCTACTGGTGCAGAAACGGCGAGCGAATTTCCTTCACCATCAATGCAACTCCCGGCGATCAGGTTCGTATCGACATGGCACAGATCGCTGCTCAGCAGCTGCAGCAGGCTGGCCTGGATGTAAAGGCCAATGTTCCCGCTGACGGCATTGACTGGGGCGGACAGGAGTGCTGCATCATCGGCTGGGGCTCTCCCTACGATGCTGACGACCACACCTACAAGGTCTTCTCCACCGATGCAGGCGCAAACTACTCCGGCTACTCCAACGCAGAAGTTGACGAGTGGCTGAAGAAGGCCCGTCAGACCGACGATCCTGCCGAGCGTGCTGAGTGCTACAAGCAGTTCCAGATCGCCATGG
>JAFULI010000057.1 GCA_017473455.1 Oscillospiraceae bacterium | reverse complement strand
TAAAGGGCGCATCAAAGTCGTAGTACCAGCCCTCGTCAATGGCGGGGCCAATGGCAAGCTGCACTTCCGGCCACAGACGCTTGACAGCCTGGGCCATGATATGGGAGCAGGTGTGCCAGAAGGTCTTGCGGTATTCGGGGTTTTCAAAGGTGTACAGATTTTCTTCGGACATGGTGTTTACCTCCTTATAGATTGGGGAAGGTATAAAAAATACCCACCCCCTGAAAAGATCAGGGGTGGGATACAAATAGCAGTATTCCACGGTTCCACCCTGGTTGCCCTACAGTGAGGGCCACTCATTGACGCTTTAACGGGCGCACCCGGTATGGCATTTCCGCGCATACGGCTCGGAAGTGGTATCGCTCTCGGCAGGGGTACAGAAGCCTTTCAGCAGGTGGCTTCCTCTCTGGGAATCTTACCGGGAACGCGTGTCTTCGTCACAGCTTTTTCCTAAAGAAAAAATAGCACAAATTTTTTTGAAAGTCAATGCCTATTCAGGGGAAAGGTGCGGGTCGAAGGGAGAAATGTTCGGTCGAAAACAGGGTGGAAGTTAGCCATAACGCCGAAGCAACCGATTCTGCGGTTAAGTTACATAACCCGACACCTTATGTAAACAATTGTAACCTTTCGACACCAGATATCGTGGAATTAAGACGGTATACGACCGATATCTTGTATAGTAGTTGACATAATTTATACAATAAAATTATGTCAAAAGTTGCTGAAAACTGTATAAAAGCAAGAAAAGCTTGACTATTTAAGAAAAAATGATATAATAAGCACATCCAAAAGATACGCGATATGCAAAATGTAACTTTTTGATACGTTTGAGATTCGCTTGATACTTTTGTAACTTTTCGGCAGGAGGTATGGCTATGAAGAAACCGAAGTCCAAGGCGATAAAGAGAAGGATTCTGGTCATTCGCCTGTATACCATCCTGCTGACGCTGATCTTAGGTCTGGCAATGACGGCGCTGCTGTCCCAAACGGCATTCGCCAAAACCTACGTCATTACCGACGGCGACCGGGTGGTTACATATACTTCCTTTGCCACCGATCCCGCGGAAGTCCTGGGACAGGCCGGGCTTGACTTAAGCGAACACGATACGTTCACCACAGAAGCTGTGGAGGGCACGGAGACCATCACCATCCGCCGTGCCCAGGAAATCACCATCAATTACCATGGGCAGACCACGGTGGCCACCACCTTCGGCGAGACGGCAGGGGAGCTGCTGCGTCGCCTGAATCTGGATGTGTCAGGAGAGGACGTGGTCTCCCATGGTATGGATGAAGAGACCTACGACGGCATGGAGCTGAGCATCGACCGGATCGTGACGGTGCGGGAGACTTACACCACCACCGTGCCCCACGAGGTCAGCTACTGCAACGATGCCACGCTTCCTGAGGGCATGGAGGAAGTCCTCACCGAGGGTGAGGACGGCGAACTTCTGTGTACTGCCGATGTGACCTATGTCAATGGCATCGAGTGCGAACGCACAGTGCTCAGCGAGACCATGACCAAGATGCCCATTACCGAGATCGTCGGCGTAGGCACCGGAGAGGTGCTTGCGGAAGTGGATCCTGATGCCATGCCCGTCATCAGCGACGGTTATATCACCCTGCCCACCGGCGAGGTTCTGACCTACACCCATTCCGACACCGTCCGGGCGACTGCCTATACCCATACCGACGCAGGCTGTGATCTGATTACGTCCACCGGGACCACGGTCCACTGGGGCACCGTGGCGGTAGATCCCCGCTATATCCCCTACGGCACAAGAATGTTCATCATGGCCAGCGATGGCTCCTATATTTATGGCATCGCCACAGCTGAAGACTGCGGCGGCGACATCAAGGGCGACCGGATGGATTTGTATATGCCGACTTATGAGCAGTGCATGGAATTCGGCAGACGCAGATGCACCCTCTACTTTTTGGGTTGATGAAATGCAGTTCCGTTGCGCATCATCCTGTAGGGGAGGGTCATCGACCCTCCCGTGCAGTCGCGGGACCGAGTTGTGATGTAATTCAAAAAATGGCTGCGATTTGGGATAAAATCAGCAGCTCAATATATGCAACATTGCGGGAGGGTCAATGACACTCCTCTACAATGGCATATGAAATCCGGCTGCGAAACCCTCACTTAGCATCTCCTCACTTCCTGAACTGCCCATTGCAAAACCGCCATTCTTCTGGTATGATAATCAGAAGAAAGGCGGTTCTTTTTATGGTTAATGTTTGCGATATTCAGGTTATGAAGCCTCTGCTTGCAGAGCATGGCTTTCATTTTTCCAAGGCCAAGGGACAGAATTTCCTGATTGCTCCCTGGGTACCCCAGTCCATTGCGCTGGAATCCGGTGTGGATGAGACTGCCGGTGTATTGGAGATCGGCCCCGGTATCGGCCCTCTGACCCAGCAGCTGTGCCTGCGGGCGAAGAAGGTCTGCGCAGTGGAGGTGGACAACCGCCTGAAGCCCATTCTGGACATCACCGTGGGCGAATTTGACAATCTGGAAATCCTCTGGAATGACGTGCTGAAGCTGGATGTTCCTGCGCTGGTAAAGGAGAAATTCGGCGGCCTGCGTCCCATGGCCTGTGCCAACCTTCCTTATTATATCACCTCTCCCATCCTGACGGCGCTGCTGGAAGCGGACTGCTTTGATTCTGTCACGGTCATGGTGCAGAAGGAGGTTGCTCAGCGCATCGCTGCCGCTCCCGGCTCTGCTGACTACAGCGCTTTTACCGTGTTCTGCCAGTATTATGCAGAGCCGGAGCTACTGTTCGACGTTCCTGCCCACTGCTTCATGCCCCAGCCCAAGGTGACCTCCGCGGTCATTCAACTGCGGGTGCGCAAGGAACGCAATTGGGATGTGCTGGACGAGGATATTTTCTTCCGCACGGTTCGGGCAAGCTTTGCCATGCGGCGCAAGAAGCTGAGCAATGGCCTTGCCTCCGGCTTCCCGGAACTGGGCAAGGCAGGAGCGGCAGAGGTCATCGAAGCGGCGGGCTTTGATGTTAACGTTCGGGGTGAGACGTTGAGTATTCCCGAGTTTGCGAGAATTGCCAACGAGATTGTTAAAAGACACGGCTGAAAATTTAAAACCAAGATGTTGATGCGCGATGATGCAAGGAGGATTGGTTATGGAAAAATGGATGATTGTTTCTGTGCTTGGCTTCCTGCTCCCGCAGCTGATGATTCAGGCGGTGCGTGCGGAAGAGAATAAGAAAGCACAAAGCTGGGGATGGAAAGCAGGAATTGTCTTCTCAGCGATTGTCGCCCTGCTTGCAATGAAGTAAAGTATAGAAAGATAAGGGGAAGCTATGATTGAATTTTTGTTCTTAGATTTAGACGACACCATTCTGGATTTCCATAAGGCCGAGCGCATCGCCATCAGTAAGACCATCCGGGATTTCGGCGTAGAGCCTACGGAAGAAATTCTGACCCTCTACCACAAAATCAACAAGTGGCATTGGGAGCAGCTGGAGCTGGGCAACCTGACCCGGGCGGAGGTGCTGGAAAACCGCTTTGCCGTGCTGTTCCGGGAACTGGGCAGGGAAGTGGACGCCACACTGTGCGCCCGTACTTATGAGAAAAATCTGTCCATCGGCCACTATTTCCTCCCCGGCGCGGAGGAAGCGGTGAACAGCTTACATAAGAAGTACCGCCTGTTTCTCGCCAGCAACGGAACCGCCGTGGTGCAAAAGGGCCGCATGACCAGTGCAAACCTGTACCGGTTCTTCGAAAAGGTCTTCGTCTCCCAGGAAATCGGGTTCAACAAGCCGTCAAAGGCCTATTTTGACGCCTGTTTTGCCCAGATCCCGGACTTTGATCCCAAGAAGGCGATCATGGTGGGCGACAGCCTGAGTTCCGACATCAAGGGCGGCATCAATGCGGGGATTAAGACGGTTTGGGTCAACCCCGATCACAAGGAAAGCGGCGACATCAAGCCAGACTATGAGATCGAGGCGCTGAGCCAGCTGGAAGCATTGTTGGAGAAATTGTGATATGGCAGAATATGAACTTGTCCACGAGATCAAGAACCTTTGCCGCAACAACCAGATGCGGGATATCTTTTTTGAAGAGGTGGAGTGCAGCGACCCGGAGACGTATCTTCGCGCCCGGCTGAAGGGAAAAGCCGTTGAGCTGACCACCGAAAGAGGAGAAAACGGCGCGGTCACCATCCATGCGGTGGTGGATGGCCTGATCCAGAAATTTGTATTTACGCCAATTTGAACAGCGCTCCCGGAAAAAATGTCCCGGGAGCGTATTTTTTTGTAATTTCTATAAAATTGTGGGTTGAATTTAGGCGGCATATGTGATACGATATCGTTGTATCGATATGGGCGAAGTGTGTCCATGCGGTATGACTCCCGTAATGTTGCGGGACTGCGAATTTTCCAAAAGGAGAACCAAACTTATGCCTCATACCATTGCCGTTGCCGGTAAGGGTGGCGTGGGTAAGACCA
Source organism: Oscillospiraceae bacterium (assembly GCA_017473455.1). Lineage (GTDB taxonomy): Bacteria > Bacillota > Clostridia > Oscillospirales > Oscillospiraceae > Faecousia. The sequence continues at coordinate 280 of JAFULI010000057.1, read as the reverse complement.
CCACCTGCGGCATGCTCATCGATTACCTGTGCAAAAAAAGAAAAGGCCCCGTTCTGGTGGTCGATGCTGATGCCAACTCCAACCTGAACGAAGTTCTGGGCGTGGAAGTGGAGACCTCCCTGGGCCAGATCCGGGAAGAAATGGCACAGGCAGAACTGAAAGGCACCATCCCCAAGGGCATGACCAAGGCGGATTACGCCGAGCTGAAATTTAATTCCGCCCTCATCGAGGATGACGACTTTGATATGCTGGTCATGGGCCGTACCCAGGGCAAGGGCTG
>JAFULI010000056.1 GCA_017473455.1 Oscillospiraceae bacterium | reverse complement strand
CTTGTTCTTACGGGCAGCTTCAGACTTCTGCTTACGCTTCAGGCTGGGGCTGACGTAATGCTCGCGCTTCTTAACTTCGGCAATAACGCCCTCCTTGGCGCAGCTCCGCTTAAAACGGCGCAGGGCGCTCTCCAGAGATTCGTTTTCCTTAACGCGAATTTCAGACATTGTTTTCCCTCCCTCCGATGGCATCCGGCTAGGTCCAGGATGCTTTCAGGGCCATATCGGCTTGACTATTATACGCTTTGTTTTGCCAATTGTCAAGCATCAATTATATTTTTTGATGAAATTCTTCGGAAAATTACTTGACAATCAGGTTGACCAGCTTATTCTTTACCACAATGGTCTTGACGATATTACCGCCGTTCTTCTGGAGGAAACGGTCGATCTTCTCGTCTGCCAGCACATTGGCGATGACGGCTTCGTTGTCCAGATCCGCATCCATAACCACGGTACCGCGCATCTTGCCGTTGACCTGCACCGCCATGGTCACCTGCGCATCCTTGCACTTTTCCTCATCGTAGGTGGGCCAGCTCTCGTAGGCGATGGTATCCCCGTGTCCGAGAATCTGCCAGATTTCCTCGCCAACGTGGGGGGTAATGCAGGAAATCATCTTGATAAAGCCTTCGGCATACTCTCTGGGGCAGGTGCCGTTCTTATAGACCTCGTTGACAAAGACCATCATCTGCGCAATGGCAGTATTGAAGCCCAGAGCCTCGAAGTCGGCGATGACCTTCTTGACGGTCTGGTGGTAGATCTTGGTGAGCTTGCCGTCGTTTTCTTCGGTGATGTTGGCGCTCTCGGTGAAGAAGTTCCACACACGGTTGATAAACTTCTTGGCACCTGCCACGGCGGTGGTGCTCCAGGGCTTGGAAACTTCCAGCGGGCCCATGAACATCTCATACAGCCGCAGGGTATCCGCACCGTACTCCCGAACCACGTCGCTGGGGTTGACCACGAATTCCGGGAAACGCTTGCCCATCTTGATGCCGTTCTCACCCAGAATCATGCCCTGATGCACCAGCTTCTTGAAAGGCTCTTTCACCGGGGACAGACCCTGATCATAGAGGAAACGGTTCCAGATACGGGAATAAATCAGGTGACCCACCGCGTGCTCCGGGCCGCCGACGTAGAGGTCAACGGGCATCCAGTGCTTCAGAAGCTCCGGATCACAGAAGGTTTCCTCGTTCTTGGGGTCGATGTAACGCATATAGTACCAGGAAGAACCTGCGCTGCCGGGCATGGTGGAGGTTTCCCGAACACCCCGGATGCCGTTTTTCTCGTAGTGCTTCCACTCGGTGGCATTCTCCAGAGGTGCCTGACCGTTCTTGCCCTTGTAATCCTCCAGCACGGGGAGCACCAGAGGCAGCTCCTCATCGGAGAGGAACACGGTCTTGCCGTCATCGGTATAGACGCAGGGAACCGGCTCGCCCCAGTATCTCTGACGGGCGAAAATCCACTCACGGAAGTGGTAGTTATTCTTTCTTCTGGCGACACCTGCCTGCTCCAGCTTGCAGGTGATGGCTTCCTTGGCTTCCTCCACGGTCATGCCGGTGAACTCCTCGGAATTGATGAGCTTGCAGCCCTTGCCCAGATAATCCTGCTTTTCAAAGGCACACTCAGAAACATCCCGACCTTCGATGACCTGCACCATGGGGATGTTGTGGGCGATGGCATACTCAAAGTCACGCTGGTCATGGCTGGGAACTGCCATAACCGCGCCGGTGCCGTAGCTTGCCAGAACGAAGTCTCCGATGAACACCGGCACTTCCTTGCCGTTGACCGGGTTGATGGCATACACACCCTGCAGGGGGCAGCCGGACTTGGTCTTGTTCAGCTCGGTGCGGTCCATGTCGCTCTTCTTCACGGCTTCGTCGATATAAGCCTGAACTTCTTCCTTGTTCTGCACCCGATCCATCAGGGACTGAACAATCTTGCCGTCAGGGGCAAGCACCATAAAGGTAATGCCGTAGATGGTTTCGATACAGGTGGTGTAGATGGAGAACTCTCCCCCACCCACCAGCTTGAAGTCTACCTCCACACCGGTGGACTTGCCGATCCAGTTACGCTGAATTTCCTTGGTGGAAACGGGCCAGTCGATTTCCTCCAGACCCTCCAGCAGCTTCTCGGCAAAGGCAGGCTGGTCAATGACCCACTGCATCATGTTCTTCTTCACAACGGGGTAACCGCCACGCTCGGACTTGCCGTCGATGACCTCGTCATTACTCAGCACAGTACCCAGCTCTTCACACCAGTTCACGGGCATTTCCACCCGCTTGGCATAGCCTGCCTCGTAGAGCTTCTTGAAAATCCACTGAGTCCACTTGTAGAAATCCGGATCGGAGGTGGCAATCACCTTCGACCAGTCATAGTCAAAGCCAAGCTCCTTAAGCTGAGCGGAGAAGGTCTTGATATTCTCCTGAGTAAAGCCGTTGGGATGGTTGCCGGTGCTGACAGCATACTGCTCCGCAGGCAGACCGAAGGAGTCATAGCCCATGGGGTGCAGAACGTTATAGCCCTGCATCCGCTTCATACGGGACATAATGTCCGTAGCGGTGTAGCCCTCCGGGTGACCGGCATGCAGACCCACACCGGAAGGATAAGGGAACATATCCAGCACATAGTACTTGGGCTTGGAAAAGTCCCAGACGTCGGTGTGGAAGGTGTCATGCTCTTCCCAGTATTTATGCCATTTGGCTTCAATGGCGGAAAAATCGTATTGCATTGCTTTTTACCCCTCTTCGATGATGATATCCTTCAGGTCAACTTCCTCGGCATCTGCCCACAGACGCTCCAGATCGTAAAATTCTCTGGCTTCCTCGGTGAACACATGGACAACCACAGAGCCGTAGTCCAGCAGCTCCCAGCTATTGCCACGGTGACCCTCTCTGCCCAGCATGGTCTCTCCCAACTGATCCATGGTGTACTCGGCATAATCGCACAGAGTCTTGACATGGGTGCTGGAAGTACCGGTGCAGATCAGAAAATAATCCGCAAGAGAGCTGACCCGATCGATTTTCAGCAGCTTGATATTCATACCCTTCTTGGCATCCAAAGCCTTGGTTACCTGATAGGCGACTTCCTTTGCAGTTAACATAATATCTTTCCCTTTCCTTTTTGATAGGTTTTTCGCGTTATCTTACAACCTGTCATCCTGAGCACCCCTCTCTTGTCATCCTGAGCGCCCCTCTCTTGTCATCCTGAGCAGAGCGCAGCGGAGTCGAAGGATCTCTTTCCTCAATCCCAATTCTGAGCACCCCTCTCTTGTCATCCTGAGCGGAGCGCAGCGGAGTCGAAGGATCTCTTTCCTCAATCCCAATTCTGAGCACCCCTCTCTTGTCATCCTGAGCGGAGCGCAGCGGAGTCGAAGGATCTCTTTCCTCAATCCCAATTCTCGGACAAGTCTTTCCATTCCGGGTTCATTGTCACAACCAGCGCATTTTTCTTTGCTCGTGTCCAACCCTTCAATTGCTTCTCCCGCTCAAGGGCACTGTACACATCTGAAGTGTGCTCATAGTATACCAGTTTGTGTACTTTATATCTCTTTGTAAACCCATCCACTAAGTGATTTCTATGTTCATACAGACGTCGCTGCAGATTGTTCGTTACCCCTATATACATTACCTTGTCATCCCGGTTTGTAAGAATGTATACATAGTACATACGATTACCTCTTTCAACGAGATCCTTCGCTTCGCTCAGGATGACATGGGGATCATCCCAGCCATTGGAGGGCTTGTTTGGTTTGGGGGGACACCTCGGAGCCTTGGTTTTTCAGGTGCTCCAGTGTCATTTCCAGACCCAGCTTCAATGCGGCATCCAAATCTGTGAATGCCAGCTCTCTGAGCCGTTCCACACCGGGGAAATCCCGGTTGGGTTCCATATAATCCGCCACATAGATAATCTTCCCCAGCAAGGTCATATCCGCCTTGCCGGTGGTGTGGTAGCGGATGGCTTCCGCTACCGCTTCATTTTCCCCAAATATTCTTTCCGCAACCAGCGCACCGGTGAGGGCATGGAGGGTTTTGGGGTAGCGGCGGTCAAAATCACTGAGTATCGTACCATATTCGCCGCACAATGTCAATTGGAGCTGACCGTCCAGCGCTTTGGTCACATCGTGGAGCAGTCCTGCCCGCAGGGCATCGGTGACATCGGCACCCCAGCGCTTTGCCAAGGCTCCGGCGGTATCCCGACAGCCCAGAACATGACGCACCCGGGAGGGCTTCAGAAGGCGGATGACCACCTGCTCCAGCGCTTCCATGGGAAGGCCGCGATAGTCGTCCCCGGTGCCGTAGAGCCGGTGTTCCCGAATATATGCCCCCACACCCTCCGGCAGGAAGGGGTCGGCACACCGGAATACCAGCAGCCGCCGCAGATCGGTGGAGGAAATGTCCACCACGGTGTTCTTCACCGGATACACCCGATGGCCCTGAGCTTCCAGCTCCGCCTGCCTTTGGGCGATGGCTTGTACCTCTCCCTTTTCTCCCCGGCAGAACACACCGAGGGAGGCTTTTGCAAGGATTCGTTCCGGGTGCATCCATGTGTGGAAGGACAAAAACATATCCGTACCCATGAGCAAAATCAGCTCGTCATCGGGATATTGCCGTGCCAGGGCTTCCACCGTTTCATAGGTGTAGCTCTTCCCTTCCCGGCGCAGTTCCATATCCGACACCGTCACATCCGGACGGTGCCGCAGGGCAAGGCGAACCATCTGCACTCGCTCCTCCGGCGAGGCAGACCCCACCGGCAGCTCCTTGTGGGGCGCAATGCGGTCGGGGATCACCAGAAGTTCGGTAAGCCCCAGAATCTCCACCGCCTCCAAAGCGGCTCGAATATGCCCGATATGCGGCGGATTGAAAGTACCGCCATAAATGCCGATCTTCCCCATAATGCCCTCCGATCTTTGAAACGATACGCTTTACAGCACGTTAATCCTCGCCGTGGAGCTGCTTTTCTCTGCTCTTTTCGATGGAACGCTCAATCGCCTGCTGGCGGAAGTACTGATTTCTCTGCTCCCGAACCTTCTTCTCGGCGGCACGGCGGGCACGGATGCCCTTACGCACCGGGTCAGCCTTGCTCACGGGAGTGGACTTTCTTTTGGCTCTTCCGGTCTGATTGCGCTGTTCCTGACATTTCTCGCTGTAGCGGTAAATCACAAACTTGGTGCCAATCACCGCCACGCCGTCGGCACCGGTGGCTTCACAGATGGCATCGCTGACCTCCCGGGGGGACATCAGAGCGCCTTCCAGCACCTTGCCTTTGATCAATTCTCTTGCGGTCAACTGGGTGTCCGCCTCGGCAATCACCGTTTCGGTGACACCGCCCTTGCCTACCATCAGGGTAGTTTCCAGAGTATTGGCACGGGCACGCAGTTCTGCCCGCTCTTTACTGGTCAGCATAGCCTTTCTCCTTTAATTTTTCATAAAATACCTTCAGGGCGTTTCCCCGGTGGGACACCTGATTTTTGATTTCCGGGTCCATCTCCGCGGTGGTCATGCCGAAGGGCGGGTAGTAGAAAATGGGGTCATAGCCAAAGCCGTTCTCCCCCACCGGGGCACGAAGCAGCTCTCCGTGGATTTCTCCCCGTGCCTGAATGACCTGACCGTCCGGGGTCACCATGGTAATGACACAGACAAACTGTGCCTGCCGCTGACCGTCGGGGACGTGCTCCGTGTTCTTCAGAAGCAGCAGCAGTCTTCCCCAATCGTCCAGCGTATCATCAAAGCCGTACCGGGCAGAGTAGACCCCCGGCTCACCGTTCAGGGCATCCACAGCAATGCCGGAATCGTCCGCCAGTGCCGGAAGCCCGGTGGCTTGCATCACCGCGTTTGCCTTCAGGAAAGAATTTTCCTCAAAGGTGGTGCCGGTTTCCTCAATATCGATATCCACCCCAAGCTCGGACTGGAGCACCAGCTCAAAACCGAATTTCTCGGTAATGCGGCTGATTTCCACCAGCTTGTGGGGATTTTTGCTTGCCAGAACGATCTTCATCAGATGAGTGCCTCCACAAACTCCTTGGCATTGAAGGGCATCAGGTCGTCCGCCTGCTCACCCACGCCCACATACTTCACGGGGATCTGCAGAGCATCGGACACCGCAATGACAATGCCGCCCTTGGCTGTGCCGTCCAGCTTGGTCAGTGCCACAGCGGTAACACCGGCGATTTCCTTGAACTGCTTTGCCTGAATCAGACCGTTCTGACCGGTGGTGCCGTCCAGAACCAGCAGAACCTCCGTGGCGGCATTGGGCAGCTCTCTTCCCACAATACGGCTGATTTTGTTCAGCTCGTTCATCAGGTTCTGCTTGTTGTGCAGACGGCCTGCGGTGTCGATGATGATTACATCCACGTTTCGGCTGCGGGCTGCCTGAATGCCGTCAAACACGACAGAAGCAGGGTCTGCCCCCTCATGCTGGCGGACGATGTCCGCACCGGAGCGGCCTGCCCAGATTTCCAACTGATCCGCAGCGGCGGCACGGAAGGTGTCACCGGCAACCAGCAAGACCTTCTTGCCCTCTTTCACAAGCTGGGTTGCCAGCTTGCCGATGGTGGTGGTTTTGCCCACACCGTTCACACCAATCACCAGCACCACGCTGGGCTTGGTGGACAGGTTCAAAGCGGTATCGCCAACATTGAGCATATCCACCAGAATTTCCTTCAGGGCTGTCTTTGCCTCATCAGGGGTCTTCAGGTGACGTTCTTTAATCACTTTCCGCAGACGGTCGGTGGCTTTGGTGGCGGTTTCCACGCCCAGGTCAGCCAAAATCAGGCTTTCCTCCAGCTCGTCATAAAAATCATCGTCCAACTGGCTGAAGCCGGAGAATACATTTCCCAGAGTCTGACTCAGGGCATCCCGGGTCTTGGTCAAGCCAGCCTTAATTTTATCAAAAAAGCCCATAGTTTCTCCTTATTTTACTCTGTAATTCCCAGATATTCTTCCATCTGGTTCAAGTCCAGACGCAGCAGCTTACTGACACCCTGCTCCTGCATGGTCACACCGTAGAGCACATCGGAGGCTTCCATAGTACCACGGCGGTGGGTAATGACAATGAACTGGGTCTTCTGGCTCAGGTTTCGCAGGTAAGAGGCGAACCGCTCTACATTCCGGTCATCCAGAGCCGCGTCGATTTCGTCCAGCAGACAGAAGGGTGTGGGACGTACCTTCAAAATGGCGAAGTACAGCGCCGTTGCCACAAATGCCTTCTCACCGCCGGATAGCAGGGTGATGGTCTTGACCTGCTTTCCGGGGGGCTGAACCCGAATTTCAATGCCGCAGGTCAGGGGGTTTTCCTTATCCTCCAGAATCAGCTGACCCTTACCGCCGCCGAACATTTCCTCAAAGACCTGACCGAAATAGTGGTCAATCTTTTCAAATTCGGTGACGAAGATGGCGGTCATCTCCTGAGTGATATTACGGATGATGCTTTCCAGCTCCCGTTTTGCCGTCAGCACATCTTCCCGCTGCCCGGCAAGGTAGCTGTAACGCTCGTTGACCCGGGCGTATTCCTCAATGGCACCCAGATTGGGTGTACCCAAAGCGGAAATCTTCCGCTTCAGCTCCGCAATCCGACGGTTGCCTGCGGTAACGGACTCAATCTGTCCCCGATGCTCAACGGCTGTGCCGGGAGTCAGACCGTAGGAGTCCCAGAGCTTGTCGATGATCTGCCGCTCTTCCATAGCGGTGGTGACCTTCTTCTGCTCCAGCAGAGCGCAGGCACGCTCCATATTCATAATATCCTTGCTCTTCTCCTGCGCGTCCCGTTCACAGCGGGTCTTGGCAGCCTCCGAAGAAGCACGGTCGGCAAGAACCTTCTGGAGGTTCGTTTCCATAATCTTAATCTGACCGTCGTTCTCGCTCTGGTGCTGCCGCAGACGGGCAAGCTCCTTCTCCAGACGGAGATTGTCCTGACAGAAGCTGTCCCGAAGTGCCAGCTTTCTGGCACGGTCGCCCTCCATCGCTCCCTGAAGGTTTTCAAGGTCAGCGATGTGCAGCCGTGCGGTATGCATCTCCGCTTCCAGAGCGGCTTCTTCAGTTTTGAGCTGGGTCATACGGGTGGTGATCTGAGCGGTGGCATTGGCGGCATCGGTCTGGCTGCCCTCCAGACGGGCAAGCTCCCCACGGGTATCCGCAAGCTGCTGGGTATAGACCTCCACCTTTGCCTTCTGGGATGCCATTCTCTGAGCATCCGCCTGATCCCGGTTTTGCAGCGCCTGCCGCTCCTGACGGGCGGCACTCACCGCTTCGACAATGGCATTGAGCAAAATCTCATACTGCTTTTCCTGACCCTGCAGGCGCAGTACCTGATCCTCCGCCTCCCGAAGCTGATCCCGGGCGGCGGTAATCTGAAATTCCACCTGATCCAAGCTCCGCTGGGCTTCTGTCAGCTCTGCCTGAGCAACCAGCAGTTTATCCTGCAGTTCCTTTTCCCGGGCAGACAGTTTTTCCAGCTCATTGGCACGGGAAAGAATGCCGGCTTCCTTGTTCACAGAACCACCGGTCATAGAACCGCCGGGGTTCATCACCTGACCGTCCAGAGTCACAATCTTGAAGCGGTTGGCATATTTCTTCGCCATGGCAATGGCGCAGTCGATATCGGTAACGATGACAATTCTGCCCAGCAGATATTCCATCACACCCCGGTAACGCTCCTCAAAGCTGACAAGCCCGGAAGCAATCCCCACAAAGCCACGGCAGCTTTCCAGCCCCGTTTCCTGCAGAGTTCTTCCCCGGGTGGTGGTCAGAGGACGGAAGGTGGCTCTGCCGCTGCCGGTACGCTTCAGGAAGGCAATGCCTGCCTTACCGTCGGCTTCGCTGTCCACCACGATTTCCTGCATGGCACCGCCCAAGGCAATCTCGATGGCAAGGGTATAGCGGTCATCGGTGCGGATCAGTCGGGAAACCGGGCCGTGCACACCGGGGAGTTTCCCCCGCTGTGCCTCCTGCAGCACCACACGGACAGACTTATGATAGCTTTCAAAATCCCGTTCCATGGCACGGAAAACCCTTGCCTTGGCGGTGACGGAATCCAGTTCATTGGTCAGCTCCCGAATCCCCGCTGCCAGCTCATCCCGCCGCTTGGCACGGGTGCCCTGCCGCAGGGTATAGCCGGAAATGGTATTATTGGCAGCGGTGACTTCCTCACGGGCTTTGGCAAGCTCCCGACGGCAGTCATCCAGTTGGGCTTTTGCCTCAGCTTCCCTGCGGTCACCGGAAGCAAGGTCGGCATCCAGTACGCTCAGACGCTCTTTGGTCTGGGACATGGACGCTTCCAGACCCCGAAGGTCGGCTTCTCTGCCTGCCAGCCCTGCCGCCAGAGAGGTTTCCTTCCCTCTCAGCTCCAAAAACTGACGGGTCATGCCCTGAGCGCTGGCGGTCATTGCCGCAAGCTCCTGCTGCAGAGTATCCAGCACCCTGCGCTTCCGGGCAAGGCTTTCCTCAATCTCCGCAATCCGCTCACGGGCTTGCTGAATCTGGGCTACGATACCGCCGCTGCGGCTTTCGTCCCCCTGAAGCTCCTGATCAATACGCTGAATGTTATTGTTGTTATTTTCAATATTGCCCTGCAGGACAGCCATCTGACCGTCCAACTGCTGATGGGTGGCAGAAAGCATATTCACCTTCTGGCGAACGGTTTCCAGTTCTCCATCCCGACGGCGGAGAATCCCGGAAAGCTCCTCTGCCTGACGGTAAAGGTTCTCCAAATCCTCCTTCGCCTGGGCAAGGACAAAGGATGCGGAGGCATGGTCTTCTTCCGCTTTCTTGGCGGCAGCGGACAGCTTCTCCAGGGTATCCAGCCAGACGGCAACCTCCACCCCACGAAGCTCATCCTTCAGCTCCAGATACTTCTTCGCCTTCTCCGACTGAACACGCAGAGGCTCCAACTGAAGCTCCAGCTCGGAGACCTTGTCCCCGATTCGCATCAGATTGTCCTCGGTATGCGCCAGCTTCCGCTCGGTCTCCTCCTTGCGGTGGCGGTACTTGGAGATACCGGCAGCTTCCTCAAAGATCTCCCGACGGTCGGCACTTTTCAGGGAGAGAATCTCATCAATTCTGCCCTGACCGATGTTGGAATAACCCTCCCGACCCAGACCGGTGTCCATAAACATCTCATGGATATCCCGAAGACGGGCAGACTGGCGGTTGATATAATACTCAGAATCTCCGGAGCGGTAGTACCGACGGGTAACCATGACCTCGTCCGCATCGTATGCCAATGCACGGTCGGTATTATCCAGCGTCAGGGTGGCTTCCGCAAAGCCCACCGCCTGCCGCTTCTGGGTGCCGCCAAAAATGACGTCCTCCATTTTAGCGCCACGGAGCGTCTTGGAGCTTTGCTCACCCATAACCCAGAGGATGGCATCGGAGATATTGGATTTACCGGAGCCATTCGGCCCGACGATGGCGGTAATGTCCGCGCCAAAGCGAATCAGGGTCTTGTCCGGAAAGGACTTAAAGCCCTGCACTTCCAATGATTTCAAATACACAGCGGTAACCTCGATAAAAATATGTAGAAAGAATCAATTTATTATACTGGATGAAAGAAAAAAATGCAAGGATTTCTTTCTTCCCATCGGATATGGTTACCCACGGTGAGATTCTTCGTCGGCTAAAGCCTCCTCAGAATGACAAGGGTTTCCTATCTTGTTTCCCCGCTCCTAGCCTGAAAACATCACCAAGGGTGTCGGTGCTGTGGTATGGAACCATTTTTCACGGTAGAATTTCAGAAGCACTTCCTTCCAGTCCTTGTACTTGGCGGCGTTTTGATTGCTTTGGACATAACGGTCAAGACCGAAGATGTATTTGCTCAGCATCTCCTTCCCCATTTGCTCAGACAATGCCGTAAACTCCCCGTCGGTCAACGAGATCCACCCATGCTCCCCGTAGCGGCGCACCGCATTTTCATCCCCCGGCGCTGTTTCTGCCGTTGCTTGTGATGGTGCTTCTGTTTTTGCCGCTGTTGTTGATTCTGCTTTTGTTTTTGATTTTGATATTGATATTGATTTTGTTTTTGTTTTTGATTCTGTTTTTGTTATTGTTGACTTCTGTTGACCCTCTGTTGACTTCTGTTGGGTGTCTGTTGAATTCTGTTGACCCTCTGTTGAATTCTGTTGGAGGTCTGTTGAATTCTGTTGACCTTCTGTTGAAGTCTGTTCCCCTTGTGTTGCTTTCTGTTCCTCAGGGCTCACTTTTTTCTTCCGCTTGGCAGCGCTGGTTTTGCCGGCTTCTACTTTGGATGCATAGCTTGCCCGAGCATTGTCCAGATCCTTACGCAGATATGTCCAGACAACTCTGCACAGAAAATCCTCAGTAAAGTCCGGAAGCACATCCTCCTGCAAATAAGCGCCGGCGGCAAGCACCAGCTTTCCCACCTGCTCATGGGTCATCCCAAAATCCATCCACTCCTGAACGTAACGCAGCCAAAAGGGAAAGTAATCCATTTTCACATCCATAAACCGTCCTCCTATCCTGAACGAATATAATTAGTATTTTTCCTAATACATTATACAGAATATTTCCTAATTTGTCAAGTAGGGTTTAGGACGCACCTTCGACTTTTTTCAACGCACCGATGGGAAGATAAATTGTTGTTTAACTTACAACACAGGCGACTTGGCTCTCCCTTTGGGAGAGCTGGCACGCCGTAAGGCGTGACTGAGAGGGCAATCAGAAAAATGTGTCGTTATCGCCTGCGGCGATGTGATTTTCGTTAAAAAAATCACGATGCCCTCTCCGCCCCCTTCGGGGGCAACTCTCCCATAGGGAGAGGCAAGTGACATATGCGTAATTGAACTTCAAACAACAATTTACCGTTCCCGTGGGTTTTCTTTGACATTTGGGGCGGTAGTTGGTATAATCAGCCTATACAGGAAAAAAGGAGGGGGTTATTTGGAACCTTCTGTAAAATTGACCCGTCAGCGGACGCTGTATCTGGATGTCGTCCGGGTAATTGCCATTATTTCAATCTCCTTGAACCATGCAGTCAACCGCTGCTACAATAACTACACCAATCAGATGGCAGAATTCCTTATCCTGCCCTTTGGCTCTACCCTTTTCAAGACGGTTATCAGCGTTTTCAGCCGCATTGGTGTTCCTCTGTTTCTGATGATTACCGGTGCTCTTGTGATGAACAAGAGGATGGACAATGCCGACGATGTGAAGAAATTCTACAGGCACAATTTCCTGAGTCTGCTGATCACCACGGAAATCTGGTATTTCCTGATGTTCTGGTTTCAGATCTTCACCTCTCAAAGCAGCGTTTTCGAGAATTTCGGCATCTGGGGAACGTTGGCAAGAATGGTAGAGACCATGCTGTTCCAAAATCAGCTCGCTTTCGCCAGCATGTGGTATATGCCCATGATTCTGGGTATATATCTGACCCTTCCCTTTGTGATCATGGCAAAAGACCGTCTGGTAAGCTCCGGCGGCGGCAAGGTCTGGTATGTGCCGCTGGTGGTGCTGTATGTGGTGAGCATGGTCATTCCGGCAATCAACAATCTGCTGCATCTGCTGGGCGTGAGCCATTACTTTGACAGCGCCATCACTGAAACCTATCTGTTCCCCTTCTATTATATATATATCATCGTCGGCTACCGCATCGGTCAGGGAGCGTTTTCCCGGTTAAAGACGTGGGTGGTTGCCCTTGTGGCTGTGGGAACGTTTTTGTTCTGCTGCGGCTATCAGCTTTTCGCCTATTCCCAAAAGCCGGATTATCTGGTGTCTTACAGCTCCCCGGTGATACCGGTTTGTGCAGGCGCGCTGTTTGAACTGTGCCGTCGGGGTGGAGAGAGCTTCCGCCGTTGGGAAAAGCCCATTACCTATCTGTCAAAAATCGCCTTTGGTATTTACTTCGTCCATATCGTGATTATGACCGGACTGATATACATTCTCAGACGCTGCAGCGTACCGGTTCTGGAGCTGCGCCCGGTGAGAGTGATTTTCCTTGAGGTTGTCAGCGTAGGCGGCAGCATCCTGATCATCTGGCTGCTGAGCAAGGTTAAAATATTCAAGAAGTATCTGTTCCTCATAAAATAAAAACCAAGAGCACCGCAAAACCGCGGTGCTCTTAGTTTTATCGATAACAACAATTCAGATTTGGTGGTTGGGGAAGTATTCGGTTACGAAATCCACTTCCTTTACCTGAAAGCTCCTGCCGTTGAGGTAGGCAAGCTCTCCGGCATCGGTAGTAAATTCGAAGGTCAGGCGGTAGGAGTACAGTGCCTGATAGCTGCGGTCACGGGTTTTATCCAGCTTTCCGTATTTCCCGTCTCCCAGCAGAGGGTGACCGGCATGGGCGAACTGGGCACGGATTTGATGGGTTCTGCCGGTAATCAGTTCACATTCCACCAGACTCAGCCCCTTGGCACTTGCCAGCACCCGATAATTGGTCTGGCAGGTCTTTGCCCCGGGCTGGGGGGTATTACTGACAAAGACACGGTTCTTTTTCGCATCCTTAAACAGATATCCCTTCAGGCTGCCCTGACGAGGGGAAGGTGTCCCCTCCACAATGGCAAGGTAACGCTTATCCAGTTCCCGATCCTTGATTTTCTGGTTCAGAATCCGCAGCGCCTGAGCGGTTTTCGCGGCAATGACGATACCGCCGGTGTTTCGGTCGATTCGGTTACACAGTGCCGGGGTGAAGGAATTCTCCCCTCTGGGATTCCACTCCCGTTTCTGGTACAGATACGCCTGAATATGGTCAATCAGGGTTCTGCCGTACTCCGCGCCGTCATGGGGATGCACCGCCAGTCCCGGTCGCTTATCCACCAGCAAAATCTGATCATCCTCATAGACGATATTCAGCTTCGGGCTTGCCACAGTGAGGTAGGCATTGTCCTCCCGGGGTTTATCGAAAAATTCATCGTTGATATATAGCTGCAGAACATCCCCGGCACACAGTCGGGTATCCCGTTCCACCCGTTTGCCATTACATTTGATTCGCTTGATGCGGATGTATTTCTGAGCCAGAGATGCCGGAAGCAGGGGCACTGCCTTGGCAAGAAATCTGTCCAGCCGCTGACCGGCATCGTTTTCGGTTATGTGAAACTCTTTCATGTCGGCTGACCTAAATTCTGCTCAAAATGGCGGTTGATTTGCTCGGTGAATTCCTTGGCGGAGTTGTAGCCCATCTGCCGCTGGCGGTTATTCATGGCGGCAACCTCCAGAATGACAGCCAGATTTCTGCCCGGGGTGATGGGAATGGTATACATGGGAATTTTCACACCCAGAATATCCATATACTGATCCTCAAGTCCCAGACGGTCGTAGACCTCCTGAGTATTCCACGGGACGATGTTCACCACCATGTTGATGCGGTTTTCCAGCTTTACCGCACCCATGCCAAACAGCTTCGCCACATTGACGATACCGATGCCCCGAAGCTCGATGTAGTTACGAATCAGCTCAGGGGCGGTACCCATGAGGGCATTGCCGGAAATGCGCCTGATTTCCACCGCATCGTCCGCAATCAGGCGGTGACCACGCTTCAGAAGCTCCAGTGCCGCCTCACTTTTACCGATGCCGCTTTCGCCAGTCAGAAGGATACCTTCGCCGTAAACCTCCATCAAAACACCGTGTCGGGTGATACGGGGAGCAAGGGCGGCATTCATATAGGTAATGATGGCGGAAATTACATTGCTGGTAACCTCTTTACTGCGCAGCACCGTTACATTATGCTTCTTCGCCATGGCAAGGCATTCCGGGTCGGCAGGGGTATCCCGGGCGATAATCAAGCCGGGGAATTTATAGGAAAACAGACGGTCAAAGGTAATCAGCCGCTCCGCAGGAGTCAGCTTTGCCAGATAGCTGATTTCCACGTTGCCCATCACCTGCAGGCGCATGGGTTCGAAATGGTCAAAGAAACCGGCAAGCTGCAAGCCCGGACGGGACAAGTCCGCAACGGTCAGCCGAATGGAGGGAAAATCCGTAGCTTCGTACTCCACCTGCAAACCGAATTCCTCCACAAGCTGCTTCAACGGCACGCTGTAGGTATCAATCATGGGATGAAAACACCTCTTTCGTCAAGGTTTTGGGGATATTATACCTTCCGTTTCGTCTAATATCAATAGAATTTTGAAAAAACAAAAAATTTAGTAAAAAAATGCTTGCTTTTTTCCTTTTTATTTGCTATCATATCTAGGCGCTCGAAATGGGCGGTATTTTCGTGATTTATCATGCGGTTAGGAGGTGCAATGAATGGCGAAGTGTGATTATTGTGGCAAGGGCGTTACCTTCGGTATCAAGGTTTCCCACTCCCACAGACGTTCCAACCGTGCTTGGAAGCCCAATGTGAAGCGGGTCAAGGCCGTTGTCAACGGGACTCCGTGCCATGTGTACGCTTGTACCAGATGCCTCCGTTCCAACAAGGTCGAACGGGCCGTCTGATCCCCATGTCACATACGACGCCATCGCTGCAAAGCGGTGGCGTTCTTTTTTATACAGCCGATGCTGCCTCACTGGGATGAATTGTTGTTTGAAGTTCAATCACGCATATGTCACTTGCCTCTCCCTATGGGAGAGGTGCCCCCGAAGGGGGCGGAGAGGGCATCGTGATTTTCTTAAAGAAAATCACATCGCCGCAGGCGATAACGACACATTTTCCTGAAAATCAGAAAAATTCTAACAT
>JAFULI010000005.1 GCA_017473455.1 Oscillospiraceae bacterium | reverse complement strand
GTTGATGTAGCCGAAGAGGTAGTAATCCTTGGCAGGCTCTCTGCCACCGCAAACGGAGCAGATGCCGTCCACATAGTTGTGACCGCAAACCAGACCGCAGGTGGAGCAAGTGCCGTTGACCCAGATATGGGCGCAGCCCATGCCGCAGGTGGTGCAGACACCGTTATTCCAGCTATGGCTGCAGGAGATGCCGCAGGTGGAGCACTTGCCGTTACTCCAGCTATGACTGCAGGAGATACCGCAGGTGGAGCACTTGCCGTTGCTCCAGCTATGGCTGCAGGTTGAACCGCAGGTGGAGCACCTGCCGCTGGACCATGTATGACTGCAGAAGATGGCACAGGTGGAGCACCTGCCGCTGGACCATGTATGACTGCAGGAAATACCGCAGGCATTACACTTGCCGTTTACCCAGGTGTGTCTGCCCAGAGCAGGGGCTTCCTTGAGTTGGTAGACGGTACGGGTTTCCACCTTACGGGTGTTGGAAGCGGTAACCGCGGTGTCGCTCCAGTCGGAATAATCCGTCCAGCGCTCGTAGGTGTAGCGCATCTTGTAGTTGGTATAGGACTGGGTGTAGACCTCTGTGACAAACCACCAGTTGGAGTTGGAGCAGGAACTGTGGCTGGTCTTGTAACTGTAGTCAGAGGTATCGCAGGTGAAGCTGTCGGGATCCTCCTGAGAGTAGTAAGCGTGGAAGGTGGTATAGCTGCCGGAGCTGCTTGCTACGGAGTAGTAGGAATTACTGTAGCACCAGTGGTAGTACAGATAGCCGGTGACTTCGTCGGAGTTGATCTCCGTCTTGGCAGTTGCCGTTTCGGAAGCGGTGACCTTAGCGGACTTCTTGTTATACTGGCTGTAAAGGCTGTTGGAGGTAGAGAAACCGCTGGGCCAGCTATTGACATAGTCCACGCTGCCGGTGCCGGACTGCTCCCATTCGCTGCTCTTCAGGGTGTAGCCTGCCAGAGAGGCGGCATAGGAGGTAGTGGTCTGGTAGTCGGAGTAGCGGTACTGGGTCTTGCTCTTGAACAATCCGGTATCCATACCGGAGGGGATGGCATCAACCCAAGTGGCAGAAAGCTCGCCGGCATCCACGCTGTAGCTGTGATTGCAGTTGGCGCACTTCAGATTGTAAATTTCGTAATCCTCGCAGGTAGCAGGCGTGGTGGAAACGACCTTGTAGCTGTGACCGGTGGCAGGAATGACCTGAGGAACGCTCAGGACGATGCCGCACTTGGAGCAGGAAGAGCCGGGGGTCAGACCGTCGGTGGTGCAGGTAGCAGCCACGCCGCCGGTGGAAACCACATTGTGGGTACAGCTCAGCTCCGGGGGAGGTGTGACACTGGCGCTGCCCACAGTGAAGGGAGCTGTCCAGACGACCACATTTTCCGTCTTGCTGGTAAGGCTGCTGCCGGAAACATAGTAGTTCTTGACATCGGCAGAAATCTCATAGGTGTAGTAACCGGTGGAAAGATCGCTGAAAATCATGCCGTCGCAGACATCGCTGTTGTTCAGACGGTATTGATCCGCACCGCAGGTATCCTTGCTGGAAAGAACGGGGGTTGCGGTGGTATCTTCCCCGGTGTAGACCTTGGCATAGACGGTACTCATGCTGTTGTACTGGGAGGTCAGGCTGCCCTTCAGATAGTAGCCGCTGCCGACGCTGAGGTTGCTTGCCATTTCCGGCTTCAGAACTGCCAGATCGTCATACAGGAATTTGGTGACGGTGGCAGAGGATGCCGGGATATAGCCGCTGGAGGTACCGTTGTCCACCTGATACCAGTATTCCCCTGCGGTATTCTTGTACAGAGCGGTAACGTGGAGGGTGGTGTTGGCAGAAACGGTCTTGATGTCGGTGGAGCTGCTGCTCACCGAGGAATTGCAGGGGTACTTCTTCATGGTCACAGAGGCGTTGGTCTTGACCAGAAGGTTGGAGCTATATGCGGTACACTGGGTGCGGTAGGAAGTATCGTTGGTCATACCGGGCAGCAAATCGTAGGTGTAGTTAACGTCCAGAGAGTTGCTGTAGATACCGGGGCAGGAGCCTTCCCAGTTATACTGCCAGTAGTGCAGACCTCCGTCGTAGGAGCTGGTATAGCCGCCGTAGTAGCCGTCGATCTGAGCGACCCACTTGGCTACGGAGTCGAAGTAGGAAGTGGTGTAGTAATTATTGAACCAGTAGGAAGTGGTGTAGATGCCGGGGGTATAGCCGGCTTCCTTGATGACATCCAGAAAAGCCTGGGTAACTTCCCGGATTTTTGCGGCGCCCAAATCCCGAATGACCGCATCCTCGGCATCGAAGAAGATGGGCAGCTGCATCATGTCGTAGCCCTTGACCAGACTCAGAGCATACTCCGCTTCACCCACAGCTTCGTCAACACTCTCGGCGTAGGAGTAAACGTAAACGCCAAAGGGAATTCCGTTTTCCTCACAGCCTGCGGCGTACTCAGCATACCTGGTGTCGGCAGTCTCCTCCCAAGAGCAGCGGAGGATGGCAAAGTCAAGACTGTCCTTGGCAATGCTCCAGTCAATGGTGCCGTTCCAGACGCTGACGTCCACGCCCCAGCCGGTGATGTCGTTGGGGTTGGTGTAATCGGTGATGATGCAGCGCTGACGTTCCACCAGCACCGTCTTGACGGACTCAGCCAGAGCATCGCTGTCGTCAATGTAGTAGCTGATTGCCTCGGCGCTGATGGTGTAGGTGTAGACACCGGTGTCCAGATTGCCGAAGACCAGATTGGAATCGATGGTGCTGCCGGCAAGGGAATAAGTATTGTTGCTGGCAGTGCCGCTGGCAGACATCTCAGGGGAGAGGGTCAGATTGTTGCCCCAGTACATAGCGGCGGTGACGGTGCCAAGCTCATTGATGGAGGAGGAGATGGTGCCGCTGACGGAGAAGGAAGCACCGCTGTCCAAAGAGCCGGGGGAGACAAGATCGGTCGCCTTCACGTCGCCCACAAGGTGGTCGACCAAAGTGGTGGCAGTGCCGTCAACGTACAGAGTTTCGTTATAAAACAGAACCTCATACCAGTAGCCGCCATCGGTACCCTTGTGCAGAGCCGTAACGGTGAGCATGGTATCCGTCGGCACTGTGTACTTGGCGGTGGCACTGCCGTTGGGGTAGGTACGCAGTCCCACAGCGTTGGTGGTCTTTACGCTGAGGTGAGCGGCATAGGAAGTGGCAATATAATCCGAAGCCGCGGCATTGACGGCAACCGGAACCACGCAGACCCATGTCAGAACCATGGATAAGACCAGCAAAAGGGACAGCATTTTCTTAAACTGCTTCATAAGTATCATTGCGTTTCGCATACAGGGAAGTACGAAACACGCTCCCTTCTTTGAAAAATGGCGATATTGTGAATCTTTCATAAAAGCCCTGCACTTTTATATGGAATATCCTCACTATTTTACCAAGATATGCGGTACTTGTCAATCATTTATGGTAACGGAGGAAGAAGAAAAATGGGTCAATCCCGCTAATAACCCCACTTGTGAAATCGTACGATAAATTGTTGTTTGAAAGGTACCACGCCCCGATATGTCATCCTGAGCGAGCGTAAGCGAGTCGAAGGATCTAATCGTCCGGGTTTCGCATCTTTTCCAATAGTTTCCCAACATTTACGTTCGAGATCCTTCGACTCCACTTCGTTCCGCTCAGGATGACACGTCCGGGGTTTCTTCCCTTCAAACAACAATTTATCGCCCCGGTTATGCAGCATGACGAAGGGGCTGTCTCGAAACGATTGTTTCGAGACAGCCCCGTAAATGTCAGGAGTCGGATATATTTGTGATGATCAAATGCTCCACCGCACGGTCATTGCGGCTGCGGACGTTGTAGGTGTACTGCTTGTCAAAGCTGAGGATGCGGAAGTGCCCGTCATACAAAGAGCGGATGTATTCGGTATTCTTGATAATCAGAATGAATTGGGCGGGGGTAGACTTGAGATACTCCGCCAGCCGTGCCTGATCGCTTTTGCCGAAGACGTTTCCCTCGTAGTCGGAAAAGTCCGTGTCGTAAGGAGGGTCAAGGAACAGAAAATCCTGCCCGTTTACCCCAATGGCATCCAGAAACGGATAAAAATCCATGCAGTACAGCCCGGTATTTCGGAAGAGCTTTCCGGCTTCCTGGCTAAAGATGTGGGAAACCTTGTTTTTCAGGTCTTTGCGGTTGTAGGACATACCGCCATAGGGAATGTTAAATTCCCCTTTTGCGTTGTAGCGGAACATGGAGCCGTAGCAGTATTCCCGGATAAAATAAAAGACTGCTGCCCGGTAGGCATCGGAGGCATCGGGGATTTCCCCCTGCTCCAGATTGTTGAACACTTTGCGGAAGTACATATAATAGCCCCCGGCAAAGCCGGTAATAAGGTTTTCCTGCAAATCCTCCGGGGAGTAGGGCTGCTTTTCATAATTTTTCAGGGTGCGGCGGTACTTGTCCGCTGCCATATCCCGAAGGTAGCGGTAGAATACCTCCGGCTCCCGAACCAGTCGGGTATCAAACCCTGCCTTTCCCAGACGGCACAGCAAAAGATCCATAGCGCTGTCCAGAGCCACCTGTGTCAGAGTTTCGGCTCTGAGGCGGTGGAAGATTTCCGTCAATGCCGGAGCGTCCTGGGTCAGATGCTCCACCAGAGCCTGAAAACTCTCGGCAAAGGCATACAGCAGACCTCTCAGCTCCGGATCCTGAGCCTGCACCAGACGGTAAAAGCACATGAGGGTGGAGGAGATATCGTTCACCGCCGCGTTTTTGGGAGCAAGGTGGAAAAACAAAGCACCGCCGCCAAAAAACGGCTCGACATACCGCTCATACTCGGGAATCAGATGGATAATCTTATCAATCTCCCGGGACTTTCCTCCGGGCCACTTGATAATGGGATTCAAAGCGCCACCCCCATCACAGAATTCTTCCAGCATTATACCAAAAAAACGGAACTTTGTAAACTAAAAACACGATTCCCCTTGGAAAAACGGAGAAAATGTGGTATGCTGATGAAAATACCAACAGGAGGGATCGCTATGAAGAATATTTTGGTGTCCGGACTGGTGAATGTGGAAACCACGGTGCCGGTGCGGAAGTTTCCGGTGGAGTATTATCCCATTGATTATCCCTTTTTCGGGATCAGTACCGCTGTGTCCGGTGTGGGCTATAATATTACCGCCGCGCTGACCACTCTGGGTGACAAGGTGACGCTCTGCGGCATGGTGGGTGACGATTTTCAGGGAGAGTACATTCGCCGTTCCCTTGCCCGTCTTCAGGTGGATACCGGAGGGTTGCGGACAGCCTTGTGCCAGACCCCCTCTTCGGCTATTCTCTATGACCCTCAGGGGAAGCGGCAGGTCTATTGCGACCTGAAGGATATTCAGGAAACGTCCTACGGCTTCTCCGGGGATACCTGCCGGGATGCGGATTTGGTAGTTGCCTGCAATATCAATTTCAACCGCCCCCTTCTGGCTGCGGCGAAAGCGGCAAACAAGACCGTTGCCACGGATGTCCATGTGCTGTCCGATATCCACGATGACTATAACCGGGATTTTATGGCGGCGGCGAATATTCTGTTCCTCAGCGACGAGGGGGTGGGGGAGAACTATGCGCCCTTCCTTCGGGCTTTGGCGCAGACCTACCACAATGAAATCATCGTCCTTGGCAGAGGCGGCAAGGGAGCGGCTCTGTGGCAGAACCGGGACGGCAGTATTCTGGAGCTGCCATCGGTGCAGGTTGGCGAAATTGTGAATACCGTGGGTGCGGGAGATGCGTTGTTCAGCGGTTTTCTTCACCACTACGCCGCCGGCTGTACTCCGGAGGAAGCCCTCATCCGTGCCCAGATTTTTGCTTCCGCCAAAATCCGCGCCTCCGGCGGCGCGAAGGGCTTCATCTCCGAAGAAATAATTGAAGCATTCTATTCCCAATTTGCTCAGCAAATGAAGCAATCCGCTGTCTATCGGTAAGCATGGAAATCAGGAGGAAAAGATGAAAGTAAAAGCAATTCTTTCGGCGGTACCCGGCTTCTTTTTCGGAATAATTGGGTTCTTTTGCTTACAGCACACATCAAAAACAGACCGGATACCGATACGGTATTGATAAATATTTACAAATAAGCGGCTGTGTGGTAATATGAAAAGGGAGGCGGATGCAGTGCGCTTTCATTTGAATATTACGCTTACAGAAGAAGATTATTTGGCCTTTAACATTTTTCACGCAATGGAAACCACAGCCGGAAAGAAAACGATTAGAAACAGCCGTATCCTGCTGATTTCCGTCATGGCGGTTTCAATCGTATTGCTTGTCCTGATTTTGGGATGGACAATGCTTTCCGGAATATGTGTAACTTTACTGGGATTGTTGGCTGTTCTGTACACGATATTTGGCAAGAGAATCATCAAGCATAATATAAAGGAGCAGATAAGCAGATTAAAGAAAACAGGAACACTGCCCTTTGACACGGTGGCGGAGCTTGCGTTTTACGACGATAAGATTGTGGAGATTACCGCGAATAAGCGTACTGAGCTAAGTTATGATGCTTTGGAGCGGATATGCGTAGTGGGGAATCGGTATCTTTACCTGTACAACAGCAGCGTAACTGCATATATTATCCCGATACCGCAGTTGGCAGGGCAACTGGATGAAGGGGCATTTTGGAATTTCATATCTCAAAAATGCAAGTCCGTTGAACTGCATTCGTCTTAACATTCTTCGTTTGAAAAACACGGCGGATATTTTCCTTGTGTATAATCAGACCCCTTGCCAATCGGCAAGGGGTCTGTGGATAAAAAAGTTCATTTCATTTTCTCAATCAATTCCAAAAGCCACCTGGGACTATTTTGACCTATAGTCTGTAATTCTCCGTTTTTATATTTCGCAACAGGAACAAAACCGTTGTCGTTATCGTAGAATGTAGCCTCGTTGCAATGGGGCAATATCGCCAGCAGATCCTCGAACCGTTTAGAAAAGCGATTTGCAACAGTGTCGGTGTTGATATTATGACCGCCTCGTCTGACCCGATTTTGGATACGGAGAAGACTTTCTTCCATTGTATCCAAACCAACATAGTAAAGACGGATATAATAGTCCTTTGCGATTGCCCGTTTAACGGTATCAAGCGTCTTTTTACCGGAAAGGGTGGTTTCCTGGGTGAAGCAAATCTCCTTT
This sequence comes from Oscillospiraceae bacterium, assembly GCA_017473455.1. Taxonomy (GTDB): domain Bacteria; phylum Bacillota; class Clostridia; order Oscillospirales; family Oscillospiraceae; genus Faecousia. The sequence continues at coordinate 8,713 of JAFULI010000005.1, read as the reverse complement.
TCCAAGCACTCATCAATCAGCGCGACCGCTTTCTTACCGCCCTCCAGCAGGTTGCCGCCACAGGCGGCAGTAATCTTGTCTACATCTATAATTCTACCCAGATTGTCAAGCTCTGTCCGCAGAACACCGGTCAGGCTGCTTTTTCCGCAGCCGTTGACACCGGCAACGATGGTATAGGTTTTCATATCACACCATCCTCCGTCAAATAGTGTTTTTATTGTAACACAAAACGTTTGACATTGCAACCGTCCTCTGCCGGTGTCAAATTGCTACCTTTAGCTTGTTGTTCATCTCCGTGCTTGCAGCAATGATTTATTTGATCGTATGTGGAGAATACGGGATTGGAATCATTCTTTGGCTTTTGGCAATCCCAACTTTTCTGTTTTTGCCGTGCCCCCTCTATTATGCAACATGGCAAATCACATTTGATTCAGATGGCATACAAAAACGGCTTTGGGGAATTAATCACAAAAAGCACGCATGGACACAGGTCAAAGAAGTACGCTCTGCATGGTTGATTTCTGAGCGGAGCAACGGCATCAGCATTATTTTCGAAGATAAAAAAGCTGTTCGTTTCCGTATGGATTGCGAAAACGCTGAAGAAGCAAAAAAGCTAATTTTATCACATTGTTCCATTACAGAACATAGAGGTATGATATGAGTAATCTGCCAAAACGCAAGTCGATCCGCATTGGCGACTATGATTATTCCACTCCAGGAGCATATTTCATTACGATATGCACCGCAAACCGGGAGAAAATCTTCTGGTCTGACCGTAGGGGCGAACTGTGTTCGCCCGCCAATGTGCCGTTGTCGGATATTGGGATTATTGTAGATAACGAAATCAAAAGGTTAAATTCTGTGTATGATGCTGTTCGGGTGGATAAGTACTGTATTATGCCTGATCACATTCACTTTATCATTTCTATTGATACAGATGCAGACGGGCGAACACAGTTCGCGCCTACGATTTCAAGGGTAATGAAGCAATTCAAAGGATCGATTACCAAACAGGTTGGCAGGCCAATTTGGCAGAAATCCTTTTATGATCACGGAATCCGGAATCAGCAGGATTATGACGAAATATGGGCATATATCGAGAACAATCCTCTCAAATATGCATTAAACCGGACACTGTAACGGTGTCCGGTTTTTCGGGCGAACACAGCGGGCGAACACAGTTCGCCCCTACGGTCATGTGCGATAGAATTTGTAGCGGGCGAACACAGTTCGCCCCTACGGTCATGTGCGATAGAATTTGTAGGGGCGACCTTGTGGTCGCCCGTTAAAACAATGTCGTTATCCAATAAATCAAGCCATACACAACACTTGCACTTACACCGTATACAATTACTGGGCCGGCAATCGTAAACATCTTCGCGCCTACACCCAGGACAAAGCCTTCGGTTTTGAATTCCACCGCAGGAGCAGCGATGGCGTTGGCGAAGCCGGTGATGGGGACTAATGTGCCGGCGCCGGCGTATTTTGCCAGATTGTCATACAGACTCAACCCGGTAAACAGCGCGGACAGAGCCACCAGTGTTATGGAAACCCCGGTGCCTGCCTGAGTTTCGTCCAGTCCCAGAGCGGTGTACCAGTTCATAAATACCTGCCCCAAGGTACAAATCAGCCCTCCGATGACAAAGGCAAACACACAGTCCTTTCCAATGGGGGATTTGGGGGACAGCCGCTCCACCAGCTTGCCGTATTCCTTTTCCGTCATAGCGTGACCTCCTTGTATATTGGTAGCATACCCCGGAAAACAGAAAAAATGCAGGATGCGAAAGGGTTTCTTCGCATCCTGCATTTTTTAGAATTGGTTGTAGATAAACTGGCTGGCATCAAAGCCGATGCCGTAAGCACCGAAAATCAGAATGATGAGGAACAGCAGACCCATCACACCGTAAAACACGGGGGAAGGCTTGCTGTACAGCACATCCCGGACATGGCGGTCTGTTCGATACTTGAACAAACTCACTCCCAGAACGATGACAAGTCCCACACCCAATACCAGATAGTCCGCCCCGGATAGTCCCAGCTTCAGCAGCGACCCGTCCCAAAGGACATGGACATTAAACCGGGTGAACATAGAGCCTACCATTTTGAAGGTCAGGGGGACATCCCGATAGCAGTCGAACATCCGAATGGCGCTCATGAGCAGGATTGTGCGGATAATCTGGAACACCTCATAGGGGGCTTTGCCCTTGAGATGGAGCTTGCTGTGGAATTTTTCGTACAGCGGCTCCAACTCCTGAGAGACCATAATGACGACCCAGTTCATCAGACCCCACACTACGAAATTCCACGCAGCGCCGTGCCAGATGCCGGTGGTGAGCCACACGGCAAAGCTGGATAAGTACACCGTCACCCGCTTACCCACAGCCTGCCCCAAATGCTCCCGGGACCATTTGGACAGCTTCAGCATGGGCTTGCAAACGGAAATGGGGTAGAAGATGTAATCCGTAAACCAACTGCCCATGGTGATGTGCCAGCGGTTCCAGTATTCCTTGATGTTCTTGGAGAAGTAGGGCAGATTGAAGTTTTCTGCCACTTGGATTCCCATCGCCTGGGCAAGACCGATGGTGATGTCGATACCGCCGGTAAAGTCGCAGTAAAGCTGGAAAGCATAAAACAGCATTGCCACAAATACATAAGTGCCGGTGTACTGCGTGTCCCCGATCAGGGCGGTGACACCGGTAATTAGCCGGTCGGCAATGACCATCTTCTTGAAGTAGCCCCAAAGCACCCGCATCAGACCGTAGGAGACGGTTTTGCGGTCGAAGCTGTGAGGCTCGTACAGCGTTTTGGACAAATCGCTGTAACGGCTGATGGGGCCTTGCACAAGCTGAGGGAAGAAGGACACAAACAATGCCAGCTTGAAAATATTCTTCTGCGCCGCCTGCTTGCCCCGGTAAACGTCGATGATGTAGCCCATGGACTGGAAGGTGTAGAAGGAAATGCCCATGGGGACAATCATATCCGCCGGGGACAGAGGGCCGTTTCCGGCAAAGAAGCTGTTGATATTGTGGATGACAAAGTTGGTATACTTGGTCACCGACAGAATCCCAAGGTTAAAAATCAGACAAAGCAGCAGCAGATGCCACTTTTTCTTTTTCATTTTTCCCTTGTAGGCTTTCTTTTCTTCCTTGCTCAGGGTGGCTTTGTGTTCGGCAAGATATGCCTTCTGCCGGTCATTGACCTGCTCCAGCAACCGGCTGACACCGTAGGTAGACACGATGGTTACCCCGATGAACAGCAGATACATGGGATTGGCGCACCAGTAGAAGAAGCAGCTTGCCACCAGCAAAAGGGGCCATTGCCATTTCTTCGGCAGCAGATAGTAAGCAAGCAGCACCACCGCCATAAAGGCGATGAAGGAATAGGACGTGAACAGCATCGCTTATTCGTCCGCCAGTCGGGTGATCAGTGCATACAGAGCCTGCGCGGAGTTGAAGTTTTCGGGGATAATCTCCTCGGCGGGAATCACCACATCAAAGGTCTCGTTGATTTCGGAGATGATGGAGATGATGTCGAAGGAATCCAGAATCTTATCGTCAATCAGCGTGGTGCAGGTTTCAAAATCCACTTCGGGGTGCAGGTTTTCCAGAATTTCAATCAGTTCATCCATGATTTATTTCTCCTTTTTTGTTGCTTCAAATTGATTTTTCAGAGCCACCCGATCCAGCTTGCCGTTGGCAGTCAGGGGCATGGTTTCCAGCTTGATGACCTTGTTGGGAATCATATAACGGGGCAGCTTGTCCCGAAGAATGCTGACCAGGGACTTGGCTTCCGGCTCACCCACGAAGAACAGCACGATTTTGTCGCTCTGCTTGTCGTAGATACAGCAGCATACCCGAATGCCCTCGATCATATTCACGTTGACTTCGATTTCACCCAGCTCGATGCGGTGACCCATGTGCTTGATCTGGTAATCCTTTCGGGAAACGAAAATCAGCTCGCCCCGATCGTTCCATTTTCCCAAATCACCGGTGCGGTAAATCAGCTCCGGATAGCGGTCATTCAGGGGATTTTGGACAAAGACCTCGTTGGTCTTTTCGAAATTGTGATAGTAGCCCAGAGTCAGACAAGTGCCGCGGATGCAGATTTCACCCACTTCGCCGGGGGCGGCAAGGGTGTTTTTGTCAGTCAGCAGCAAAATCTGAGTGTTGGGGAAGGGACGGCCTACGGGGATTGCCTCGTCCAGTTCAAAATCCCGATCCACATGGTAGAAGCAACTCATGCCGGTGCATTCCGTGGGGCCGTAAAGGTTGGTGAATTTGGCATTGGGCAGCGCCTGCCGCCAGAGCTTGAACTGCTTGATGGGGAAGACCTCAGAGCCGAAGGCGATGGTGTGCAGGTATTCCGGCTTCATTTTGTCCAGTACCTTCAACGAGGAAATCATGGTCAATGCGGAAACCACCCAGCACACGGTGTTGACCTTGTGGGCATTCAGGAATTCCACCAGCTTCATGGGGAACATGAACAGCTCATGGGGGACAAGATAAGTGGTGGCACCGAACTTGATGGTGGGGTACAGCTCCTTCAGGCAGGCATCGAAATACAGCGGCGCCTGATTGGCAAAGACGGTATCCTCGCCAAAGCCCAGGGTTTCGCTGAGGTTTTCAATATAGTCGATGACAGAGCGGTGGCAGGCAACCACACCCTTGGGAATGCCGGTGGAGCCGGAGGTGAACACGATATAAATGGGGTCGGTGTCCAACTGCTTTGCCCGAATGTCCTGCAACAAATCCTCCCGAATGGAGGTTTTGATCACTTCGTCGTAAATCAGGGTTTCTCCGGTGAAGGCAAAGGTTTTGGCAATCTCCGCGGTGGTGGAGTCGCAAAGCATGACCCGGGGCTTCAGGTTGTCGAAAATCAGCTCAATGCGAAATCTCGGCATCTCCTCGTCAATGGGCACATAGTAACAGCCGCCGTACACACACCCGAAGAAACCGGGAATGCACTTGGGGTGCTTACGCATAAACACCACCACCGGCTCATTGTAGTAGCCCTTCTGTGCCAGATAACTGCCGATGGCACGGCTGTGGTCAAAGACCTGACGGAAAGTCAGGGAATCGGTTCCGTTGGAAAAAGCCACCTTTTCCGGTACACGGGGGGCGGTCAGCTCCAGATATTGAAGTACATTTGTCTGCTGCATAGTCATTTCTCCTTATTCGGAAAAGGGAGTAAACAGTTGCCGGTATTCCGGCTTGACGGACTTTCCGCAGGCGAGGACGGATTGCCGCGCCAGAACCTCCAGGGCATCGAGAATGCCTTCTCCCAAATCCTGCTCCTTTTTCAGCAGGGACAGCTCGGTACAGCCCAGCACGATCACCTGCGCACCGTTGCTTCTCAGTTCATCCCGAAGGTTTTCGAACAGTGCCATATCCGGCTGCAGTCCGGCTTTGATCTGATCGTAAATCAGTGTCATAACCGCCTTCTGACCCTCCTGAGAGGGGAGGATGGTGTCCATGCCCATGGCACCAAGCTGCTGCTGGAAGGTGCGGCTGCGAACGGTGCCGTCCGTAGCCATCAGCCCCACCTTTCGGATGCCCGCCTGCTTCAAAAGCTCCGCAACGCAGCGGATGCCGTGAATCAAAGGCAGTCCGATGCCGCTTTGCAGGGCGTCATGGAAATAGTGGGCGGTGATGCAGGGGGTAGCCAGCACGGTGCAGCCCATTTCCTTAAGCTGCCGCCCAAGGGCAACCATGGGTTCGATGGGACTGTCGTGGCTTTTACCCAGAATAAAAGCCGTTCGGTCGGGGATGGTGGGGATATTCATAAGAATCATGGGGAGATGCTCCTGGTCGGTGGCGGCATCGGTCATGGAAACCATCAGCTCCAGATAGTATGCCGTCGCCATGGGGCCAAGCCCACCCAGAACCCCCAGTAATTGTTTCTTTTGTGTCATGGCAAAATCTTTCCGTTTTGGTAGTCCACCCGCTCCTGCAGGGATTCGGTGGCACGGGGCGGATACAAACTGCTGTCGAAGATGTGGCTGTTGCGATTCTGAACGGAATAAGCCTCCAGCTCCGCATCGGTGTTCATGAAGAAATAGCCCACATTCCGACGGGGAGTGCAGTCCACATGATACCACCCATCTCCCAGATTAATCAGACTCCAGTAGTGAGAGGAGTGAGAGGTATCGCTTTTGACAACGTCCACGTTTTCAATGCCAGCCACTTCATACATGGCTTTGGCGGCGGCGAAATAGTTATAGCAGTCGCCGGAACGCTCGGTAAAGGCAACGTAGGCAGCTCCCGTCCAACTGGATTTGTCGGAGGTACCGACGTAACCGATATGGGTAGTGGTCCAGCGGTAGATGGCGAAGGCAACCTCCATCTGGGTCATGTCCTCGGTGGTGATTTCGTCCAGCACCTTTTGCGCCAAATCATAGACCACTTCCGGCTCTACATAGCCCTCAGGCTTGTCCACCAGAGTCAGATTTACGGTGACGGAGGTGCTGTTTCCGGCATCGTCGGTGGCGGTATAGGTTACGGGATAAGTGCCGGCTTTTTCGGTGTCCACCTGAGAATTGTCCACCGCCAGCTTGGGATTTTTGGACTTGTCATCGGTGACGGTGATGCCGGCTTTGTAAGCAATGGGGTCGCCCACAAAGACTTCCCAATCCTGCGCCCCGTCAATCACAGGGGGAACAGTATCCTGATCCACAGTCAAAGTGACTTCCAGTGTGGAGAAATTGCCGTAAGCATCTGTGAGCTTAATCCGTCCGGTGGCGGTGCCGCCCTTGCTCACATCGGGCTGAACCTGCCAGGAAACGGTGACCTCGGAAACGTCCTGAATGTCTGTTACCAGACCGGCGGCCTCGGGAAGAACACCGACTTCTGTGTAAGCATCCACCACTTTGGCGGTGGGAGGGGTGCGGTCGGCAATGGTCAGCAGGGATTTGTACTGCTTGCCGTCGACGGTGAGCGCCAACGCATATTCGCCGGGGACGGAAGTGTTCACAGCGGAAATATCGGTGGCAAAGGCGATATCCTTGCCATCGGTTTTTGCTTCCTCACGAAGGAACATTTCCGGTGTTAATGTGCTGCCGGCTTCCACGGTCAGATAGCTGACCACCGGAGATACCGGATCAAACAGCAAAAGAAAACTCAGAAGAACTGCCAGTATCAAAATCAGCCCGGCACAGGTCAGCCGAAGCAGGGCACGGCGACGTTTTGCCGCTGCGCGCCGTTTGGCTGCGCGTCTTCGTTGAATATCCCGGGAAGACTCCATAATCAACCTCCAAAGTAATTGAAAAGTACACAACAAAGTATTATATCACGAAGCGAAAATGATGTCAATTATGACGCGTTATTTCTCCCTGCGTTTCCGGCGGCGCACCCGATTGATGTGCCGCTCAAAATCACCGCCGGAAATCAGCTCTGCCAGAACAAACTGCTCGAAGGTGGGAACGGTGCAGGAATAGAAACCCAACCGTTTCTGGAATTCTCCCACAAGCTGCTTCGGAAGCACCATGTAACCCACCCGAAGGGCAGGGGAGATGGTCTTGGAAAAGCTGTTCAGATAAATCACATTGTCCCGCCTGCTCTGGCTGAACAGCGTTTCCGCAGGCTTGCTGGAAACGGAAAATTCCGACTCAAAATCGTCCTCTACAATGAACCGACCCGGTGCTTCTGCCCAGCGCAGGTATTCATGCCGCTTGGAAGCCCCTGCGGTAACACCGGAGGGGAAGCTGCGGTAGGGGGTGATGTGCAGTACATCCGCATGGCTCTGCCGCAGCGACTGACTTTCAATGCCGTCGCTGCCCAGAGGCAGAAGCTCGCACTCCACCTCCGCCGCCCGATAGACAAGACTGATTTTGTTGTAGGAAGGAGACTCGATGCCGTAAACCCGATGCCGTCCCAGCAATTCCACCGTCAGTCCGTAAAGATATTCAGAGCCTGACCCGATGATAATCTGCTCCAGTTCAGCCTGAATCCCCCGACTTCGCAGCAGATATTGCCGGATGGCTTCCCGAAGCTCCGGAAAACCGGGGTTGGGGGATTTCTCCAGAATGCTGTCCCCAAGGTCATTGATGACACGGCGCATGGTTCGGGCAAGGACACTCACGGGAAATTGGGCCTGTCCGCTCCCTTGAGGTGTGTGCCACAGGATGGGGGAAGCTGCCTGAGGGGAAGCAAACCCCTGATCGGTGTGGAAGGTGACAAAGTAACCGCTGCGCTCTCTGGCTTCCGCGTAGCCCTCGTCGCACAGCAGAGCATAGGCATGCTCCACGGTAATGGTGCTCACACCGGTCTCCTGGGCGATGGTTCTTTTGGAGGGCAACCGGCTACCCTGAGGGTATACCTGCCGTAAAATATCCTCCCGAAGGAGCCGGTAAACCTGCAAATACGCTGCCTCCCCGGCAGTTTTGTCAATTACATAATTCATCTGATAATACCATTTTCCCCAATTTCTTGGTTTTTAATATCACCAATTATGATACACCACATACCCCAAAAACGCAAGAGGAAGAGAGAAAGATAGGATACGAGATGCAAGATACAAGATACGAGATACGAGATACAAGATACAAGATACAAGATACGAGATACAAGGTATGATCGTGCGATAAATTGTTGTTTGAAGTTCAATTACGCATATGTCACTTGCCTCTCCCTATGGGAGAGGTGCCCCCGAAGGGGGCGGAGAGGGCATCGTGATTTTCTTAAAGAAAATCACATCGCCGCAGGCGATAACGACACAT
>JAFULI010000055.1 GCA_017473455.1 Oscillospiraceae bacterium | reverse complement strand
GCAAATGTGTCGTTATCGCCTGCGGCGATGTGATTTTCTTAAAGAAAATCACGATGCCCTCTCCGCCCCCTTCGGGGGCACCTCTCCCAAAGGGAGAGGCAAGTGGCGTATGCGTAATCGAACTTCAAACAACAATTTATCGTTGCGTTTATACCATATGACGAAGGGGCTGTTGCGAACAATCGCAACAGCCCCTGATGGGTTATTCAGATGGATTACGGAACGTCAACCGCACCGGTACGGGCGGCTTCGAAATCCTCCTCGATTTCCTTGGAGGGCTTCTTGGTCAGCAGGGAAACCACCACAATGCAGATGCAGGAGAAGACGAAGGCAGGCAGCAGCTCATAGATGGCAAACACGCCACCCAGCTTGCTGATGACCAGCTTCCACAGGAATACCATACCGGCACCGCTGAGCATACCGGCAATGGCACCGGCACGGGTCGTCCGCTTCCAGAACAGACTGAACAGCATCAGCGGGCCAAAGGTAGCGCCAAAGCCTGCCCAGGCAAAGGAAACGATCTGGAAGATCACGCTGTCCTCGTCCAGCGCAATCAGAATGCCGATCAGAGCCAGTACCAGCAGAGTGATACGGGAAACCCACATGACCTGCTTTTCGGTGGCATTCTTCTTGCAGATGCCCTGGAAGACGTTCTTGGCGAAGGCAGAGGCGGCAATCAGCAGATAAGAGTCGGAAGAGCTGATGGTGGCAGCCAGAATGCCAGCCATAACGAAGCCGGCAAGAATTGCGGGCAGGGAACTGGTGGCGAGGGTAATAAAGATGTTTTCCGCACCGCCCTTGGTCAGATGCTCCACGGGGAAGAGCTGACGGCCTACGATGCCGATGAACACAGCCACAGCCAGAGAAACCACAACCCATACCATGGCAATGCGACGGGAACGCTTCAGCTCGCTCTCCTTGCGGATAGCCATGAAGCGCAGCAGAACCTGAGGCATACCGAAGTAACCCAGACCCCAAGCCATCATGGAGCAGATGGTCAGACCGCCGTAGGGAGCAGCCGCACCGAATACGGGCTTACCGGCTTCCACAAGCTGCTGACCGTCGGCATTGGTAACGGGGGTGGCAAGACCGAAGAACTCCAGGAAACCGGGGATTTCCTTGGCATTTTCCAGCACTTCGCCAATGCCGCCGGCTTTGACGGTGCTGATAATCACGATTACCGCCAGAGCAACGATCATCACAATTGCCTGCATAAAGTCGGAAGCACTTTCCGCAAGGAAGCCACCCAGCAGGGTGTACAGCAGCACGAAAACCGCACCCACCAGCATCATGGTTACATAGGGCATACCGAAGAGGGTAGAGAACAGCTTGCCGCAGGTAACGAAGCAGCTTGCCGCATACACCGTGAAGAAAATCAGAATGAACGCTGCGGCAAGGAACATGATGACCTTGTTTTTCTCACGGAAGCGGTTGGAGAAGAACTCCGGCAGGGTGATGGAATTGTTGGCACGGATGCTGTAACGTCTGAGCCGCTTGGAAACCAGCAGCCAGTTCAGATAAGTACCCACTGCCAGACCGATGGCAGTCCATGCGGCATCCGCAAGACCGCACCAGTAGGCGACACCGGGCAGACCCATCAGCAGCCAGCCGCTCATATCGGAAGCCTCGGCACTCATTGCCGTCACCCAAGGGCCGAGGGAACGTCCGCCAAGGAAGTACTCCTCAGAATTCTTGTTGGCACGCTTGGCATAAACAATGCCGATGCCAATGACTGCCGCCATATAGATGACCATGGCAATCAGGATTTGTATTGTGTTGTTGCTCATGAAATATCCTCCTTCTGTTCATACCGCTCTGAGGACAAAGCCATTCAAAATGCAGTATATTTTTGCATTATACCACATAATTATAAAAAATCAATCATTGTTTTACACATTGGGCGTACAAACGTATTTTATTGACAAACAAGCCGGCGAATTAAATCATACAGAAAAATAAAAACTAGCCTAAAATACTTGCAACTGGCGACAAGACGTGATAAAATATATGAAGCTATGCGTGGGAGTATCGCCTTTGTTCGGCTCGTAGTGAACAGAATCGGTTTTCTTGGCATAATTCAGTATTGCGAAAACTCTTTTACGGAAAGGAGCAGACTATGAAAATCTGCTTTATCAATCCTCCCTTCAAACCGGAGCACGGAAAATTCTCCCGGGAGTCCCGGAGTCCTGCCATTGGACACAGCGGTGTGCTGTATTATCCTCTGTGGCTGATTTATGCTGCCGCTGTCGCTAAGGAGTGCGGCTTCGATGTGGCATTTATTGATGCCCCTGCCAAGCAGATGAACGTGGAGCAAACTCTGGAGCGGGTCGCCGGGGAAGCCGGAGATGCCAAGCTCTTTGTATTTGATACCAGCACTCCCTCTATTTTCAGCGACGTGGAGTTTGCCGGCATGATTAAGGAGCGCTATCCCGAGGCATTCACCCTGCTGGTGGGTACCCATCCTTCCGCCACGGTGGAAGAGACCATGGGCTACAGCAGCCGGATCGACGGCATTGCCCGTCGGGAGTTTGACTATATCGTTCGGGATTTGGCGATTGCCCTTCGGGACGGTACGGCCCTGAGCGAGGTCAAGGGCCTTTCCTGGCGCAATGGGGATGCTGTGGTACATAACCCCGATGCCGAGTTCATTACGGATATGGATGCCATTCCCTTCGCATCCAAGTTTATTAAGGAATACCTGTGCGTGACGGACTATGTCTTTGCCGCGGCAGCATTCCCCTCTATTCAGATTTTTACCGGACGGGGCTGTCCTGCCCGTTGTAATTTCTGCGTGTATCCCCAGACCATGCACGGTCACCGCTACCGTCTGCGCAGCGTTGAGAGCGTGATTGAAGAGCTGGAGTACATCGTAGCCAACTTCCCGGAGGTCAAGGAGGTCGTCTTTGAGGACGATACCTTCACCATCAGCAAGGAGCGGGTGACTCAGATTTGTCAGCAGATGATTGACAAGGGTCTGAACAAGCGCCTGCGTTGGCTGTGTAATGCCCGTGTCAATCTGGACTATGACACCATGTGCATGATGAAGAAGGCGGGCTGTCACCTGATCATTCCCGGTATCGAAAGTGTGAACCAGCAGATTCTGAAGAATATCCGCAAGGGTACCACCGTGGAGCAGATTGAAAAGTACGTCGCCAATGCCCGTAAGGCAGGTCTGATGATTCATGCCTGCTACATGGTGGGCAACGAAGGGGAGACCCGTCAGACCATGGAAGAAACCCTGGCAGCCGCTATGCGGTTTAAGACGGATACCGCCCAGTTCTACCCCCTGATTCCCTATCCCGGCACCGAGGCATACGACTGGGCAAAGCGGAACGGCTACCTGCAGGGCAGCTATGCCGACTACGTCCATGAGGACGGTACGCTGAACTGTGTCATCAGCACCCCTGAGCTGAGCGCTCAGGATCTGGTGGACTTCTGCTCCCGGGCACGGAAGAAATACTACCTGCGTCCGTGGTACATCTGCCACCGCATTTGGAACGGACTGCGTGATTTTGAAGATTTGAAGCGGTCTCTGAAGGCATTCAAGAAGCTGAAGCAGTCGGTGTTCCGCTGAGGACGGATTTTATGAAAATTCAAATTCTTGGCACCGTCAACGGTTTGCAGAATGAGGGAATGCGCAATGTCGCCACCCATCTGGCGAAAAGTCTGGGGAAGGACAGTACGGTGTACTATTCCGGACTGAAATCCCCCTTTGCCATCCTTCGCAATTCCTGCAGAGCCGATGCCACCTTGGTCTTTGCCAGAGCGAATAAGCTGGTCTACTGGCTGACCCGACTGGTTACGGTGCTGTGCAAAAATACATGGCTGGTCTGCGTTCAGGAGCCGATGCCGGAATTTCTGGATTGCAGCCGCCGTACCCCTTTGCGCTGCCATTACTTTTATATCAGCGCCCCGGACATGAAAAACCTGACCCCACGGGAGGGTTACCGGGCAGTGCCTCTGAGCGTGGGAATCGATACGGTGAAATTCTCACCGGTTTCTGCTGAGCGGCAGGCAGAGCTGAAAAAGACCTATGGCTTTGCCCCTGAAAAGCCTCTGGTGGTTCATGTGGGCCACGCATCCCCGGGACGGGGTCTGGAGGATTTTCTGTCGCTGGACGGGGCAAAGTACCAGCGTATGGTGGTGCTCAGCGGAATGTTTGAGGACGAAGGGGTAACCGGTCGCCTGGAGGCGGCAGGGGTTCAAATCCACAGAGGGTATCTTCCCAATGTGGAGCAGATTTTCCAGATGGCGGATGTCTATCTGTTCCCCACCCGTTCCAATGAATTTGTCATCAGTATCCCCCTTTCGGTGATGGAGGCGCTGTCCTGCGGCACACCGGCAGTGGGATATGAAAGCCTGACCGGTCTGGGGGAAATCCCTTGTGACAGCGGCAGTATCCGCCGCATTCAGGATGCCGGGGAGCTGAACGGTGCGGTTGCGGCACTGGTAAGCCGGAAGGGGAGTGTGTCCCTTCTGAAGGACGGAAAATCATGGGATGAAGCCGCCGATCTGGTGCGGCAGGAATTAAGGAGCGTTGGAAAATGAAACCTGCAATGATTAGCTTTATGGGCTTGGACGGCTCCGGTAAATCCACCAGCATTGACTATGCCTATGAAACTCTGAAATCCCGGGGCTACCCCGTGGAGATTGTCAGAGCGGCATATGTCATTCGCTATATGACTTTCTTCATCAAGCTGGGTAAGAAGCTGGTGATGAAGAAGCAGAGCGACCCCTTCAAGGGAGATTACCGGGCGTATCTGGAAAACCTGAGAAAGCAGGGTCAGAAGGGCGGCGTGTATAAGATTTTCTCCTTTATGACCACGCTGGAATTCAAGCTGCAGATTTTCCTGAATATCACCATGAAGCTCCGCCGTGGCAAGATTTTGCTGGTGGATCGCTATATTTATGATAATGTCGTCACCTATGCCGCCAATCTGGGGCTGGGCGAGGATTATATGAGAAAAACCATGGAGGGCAAGTGGAAGCGGGCACCCAGACCCGACCGCATCATTTATATCAAGACCCCCGTGGAAGTCTGCCTGACCCGGAAGGATGATATTCCGGATCCCCTCTACCTTGAAATCCGCAAGCCTTTGTATGAAAAGGTGGCGCAGATGTACAATGCCGTCATTATCCCCGGCGATCAGGCTAAGGAAGCTATGCTTGCCCAGGTTATGGCGGTGGTAGAGGAATGTTTGGCGGAAAAGAACCGTTGAAAGGACGGGATTACGTATGGTCAATAAGCTGATAATCCTTGGCATTGATGGCATGGATCTGGACGTGGTTCTGCGCTATCGGGAGGATTTACCCAATCTGACAGGCATGCTGGAGAAAAACGGCATGCCTCACTTGCGTTCAGTCTTCCCTGCGGATACCACTCCGGCATGGTCGACGATTTATACCGGACTGGATCCCACGGGGCATGGAATCATCAATTTTGTCAATGTCGGCGCGAAGGAAAATGCCTATAAGCCCTTTGAATTTGACGATTCCGCCTTCAAGGGCAAGACCTTCTGGGATCACCTGAACGAAAAGGGTTACTCCTGCGGTGTCATCCTGCCTATGAACATCAAGGAAGGCTGGGATATTAACGGTGTGATGATTACCCGTCCCTATGAAGGACGGATGCGTGTCCACCCCCAGTCCAGGCGGGAACTGTATCAGCCCAAGGAAAAGCTGCTGTCCACCGAGCCGAAGTATACCTCGGAAAAATCGTTGCCTGCTTTGCGGGATGAATTTTTCGCCAAGGCAGAGGAAGAAACCCGTCTGACCCGTCTGATGATGGAGCATGAGAATTTGGACGTTCTGTTTGCCTATTTCTCCACCACCGACGGTATCCAGCACGATTTCTGGCGGCATTGTGACCCTGACCATCCTCAGTACCCCGGCAGGAACGAGTATGAAAACGTCATTCGGGATATGTACATTTATATGGACAACTTCATCGGTGAGGTTGCCCAAAAGCAGCGGGGTACCCCCATCCTGGTGCTCAGCGACCACGGTCACGGAGCAAGACCCGTCCGTGTGGCGAGAATTAACGAACTTCTGAAGCGTGGCGGTTATCTGGCACCCAAGGGCAGCAGCGGCAGCAGCAAGCCCTCCGGAAAGAAGAAGTTCAAGAAATTCCTGAAAAATACCTGCGTGGGCTTTGTCAAAAAAGTAGGTCTTCCCAAATGGGCGATGAAGCTGGCAAGAAAATTCCCGGTGTGGAAGAGTCTGTTTGCCTCGTCCAATGATTTTGACTGGAATAACACCCGTGCCTACCTCAGCGATTTGTCCGCAATGAAGAACTACAGCTACGGCGGCATTCGACTGAATGACACGGTGGAGGATAAAGATGCCCTTGCCGATGAGATTATCGAATACCTGAAGGGTATCGAGATTGAAGGAGAGGGACGTCCTCTGTTCGAGTGGATTGTCCGTACCAATACCTTCTACCACGGTCAGTACCTGAATAAGTACCCGGAAATCATCTATCAGATGGATGAGCACTGGGGCGGCGAGTGGGAGCTTGGCGAGAAAATTTTTGAGCAGAGCGGCCATATGCACGCCATGTCCCCCGGCGGACACCGTTGGCGCACCGCCGTCATTGCCGGAAAAAATCTGGAGCTGAACCGAAAGAATTATGAAATGACGGATATCTATTCCGTGATTATGGAGAATGTCAAATGAAAAAGTCCAGAATTGAATGGATTGACATCGCCAAAGGCTTTGGTATTCTGCTGGTGGTAGCCGGACATACCATGTCCCCGGTTATGACCGGTTATCCGGTGATGGAGAAGATCTGTCAGGCAATTTATATGTTCCATATGCCTCTGTTCTTCCTGCTCGCCGGATTGGTATGCGGTAAGCTGCTCAAAGCCGGACGGGGAGAGCGGAAGTCCCTGCTCATCGGCAGAGCAAAGCGTTTGCTGGTACCCTATGCCACATGGGCGGTGATTTACATTCCCATCAAGCTCCTGATGGAAGATCAGGTGCGGTTTGAACAAGCCCCTATTTGGACGGTGCTTCTGGGCAACAATCCGGCAGGACAGCTTTGGTTTTTGTATGTGCTGTTTTTGCTTTCGGTGATTACGCTGTTTTTTGTGAAGCGCCGCAGTCTGCCGGTCTGGTGCGTCATCGGTGGCATTGCCAGCATTCTGGCACCGGCGATTCCCGTTGAGCTGGGCTTCCCCGGTATCGGTTTGTCCTTTTCTACATATCAGGTGGGCTTCTTCTTTATGGGACTGCTGCTGACTGAGGTTCGGGAAACCTGCTTCCGGGATGGACTTCTGGCGGTGCTCTTTGGCATTGTCTGGGCTTCCTGCACCCTTGCTGTGGTGCTGGATTTGGGAATGTGGTATCTGGAGGCAATCGGCGCTGCCGGTGCCTGCTATGTCATCTGCTTCTGCGCCGGTCGGCTGAAGACGGGAAAACTGACCCGTTTCTTCGGGGGTCTGGGCAGACGTTCCATGGAGATTTACATTCTCCACGCACCGATTTTAGTGGTGTGCCGTATTCTGCTGAAGCCCTTCCTGGCACAGCTTCCCTGGATTTATGTCCTTGTGGTAACGGTTGTCAGTGTGACAAGCTCTGTTTTGGCAACGGAATTGGTAATTAAGAAAATCAAACCTCTGCGGTTTATCCTGTTTGGGGGGTAAGAAGGAAACATGAAGAAAATTCTGGTGTGGGAGACATCCTCTTCCGTGGCAGGCGGTCAGAAAGTGACGCTGACGGTCATGGAACTTTTGAAAAACGAATATTCCTTCTGCTGCCTGATTCCTCAGGAGGGTGCGCTGTCGGAAGCCCTGAAAAAGCTGGACATTCCCTACATCCTCATGGGAGACCAGACCCTGCCCTCCGGTGTCAAGGGAAAGCAGGTCTATTTCCGTTATGCGTGGATGTCTCTGAAAAGTATTGTAAAATCCTTGTCCGCCATTCGGAAATTCCGTCCGGACATTCTCTATGCCCCCGGCCCGGCATCTTTGCCGTGGAGTGCCATCTGCGGCACTCTGAGCCACCGTCCGGTGGTGTGGCACCTGCACCATATCTTCCTCGATGGTGCTACGGTAAAGCTGCTGAATTTGCTTTCCCGTTGTAAAGCGGTCAGGCAGATTGTCAGCGTATCCGAGTTCGTGGGGAAGCAGGTTACCCATCCCAAGGGACGGGAAAAGCTGAGAGTTCTGTACAATCCCGTGGATTTTGAACATTACGCGCAGGCAGATGCTCTGCAGGTCAAAGATGAGGTGGAGCAAGCCTTTGGCACCAAGGAAAACCGGGATGTCCTTTTGACGCAGGTTGCCCTGATTCGAAAGGGAAAGTATCAGGAAACCACGGTCAGCATCATGGAGGCACTGAAGCGCAAAGGTATTCGGGCAAAATGTATGCTGGTGGGGGATGCGATTACCGAAGAGGATCGCGTTTTCAAGGAGGAGCTGCTGAACCGGATCCGGGAAAGCGGCTTGCAGCAGGATATTTATCTGGCAGGACATCGGAATAACGTTCAGGATTACATGGCGGCTTCCGATTTTGTTCTGGTGCCTTCCGCTGTGGAGGGAATGTCCCTTGTAGCGCTGGAGGCAATGGCAGTTGGTAAGGATGTTATTACCGCCGATGGCGGCGGTGTGGCGGAACTGTTTCGGGTGGCAAACTGCGGTACGATGTATCCTCAGGATGCCTCTGCCGATGAAATTGCCGATATTATCATTGAAGCGATGAAGACTGACCCTACGCCACGGGTGGAAAGAGCCATGGCGTATTGCTACAGCCTGCGCCATAAGGCGTATCGGGAAAAAATGCTGAAATTGTTCTGTGAGCAGTAAGGGCAGATACCCTATCGAATAAGGATGGCGGAATATGAAGAATAAGTGCATCGTCATAACCAATCCTATGATTGCGGCGAACCGCTCCGCTGAGGTCACCCTGAGCAAGTTTCTGCGGGTGATTTCCCCCTGCTATCAGGAGGTTCATGTGGTGGGCGGCAACGTATCCGTGGAGGAAGACCTGAAATCCGTCTGCCTGCACCGGGTAGATATGACCCGTTCTCCCAGCCGGTGGAAGCGGCTGCTTGACCATGTAAGTGTGCAGCTTAAGCTCAATCGGATGACAAAAAAGCTGGTGGAGCCGGAGGTGCCGGTGTATTTTTGGGTGGCAGACAAAATGCTGCTGCCCTACCGTACCGCTCTGCGGAAGAAGGGCGATGTCCGCTTTTTTATCTATGGCAACGTGCTGAAAGAAGGCACATCCGGATGGTTTACCAAGCTGTCCGGTAAGCTGATTGCTTATATGGCAAATCATGCCCACAGTGTCTGTGCGGAAAGCCCCGGCGTACTGCAGGAGTGGCAGGGGCTGATCGCCCCCCGAAAGTTCCGGGTAATCCACTTGTATACGGAAGAAACCGCAGGGACAGTAAACCGAACCCCCGGTCAGACGATTGGAATGCTCTGCCGTCTGACGGAAGGAAAACGGGTATTGGAAAGTATCCGTGGGTTTACCCGTTTCCATGCTGAGCATCCCGGATACAATCTGGAGATTATCGGCTCCGGACGTCAGGAGCAGCAATGCCGGGAACTGATTGCACAGTGCAATGCCCAGTCCTTTATCCACATGGCAGGCTGGGTGGAGCACAGTGAAGTGACCCGCAGAGCGGCACATTGGCAGTACCTGCTGTTCCCCAGTGATACCGAGGGAATGCCCAACAGCGTCATTGAAATGATGGGACAGGGAATTCCGGTCATTGCTTCCCCGGTGGGGGGTGTTCGAGATTTGGTTCGGGATGGTGAAAACGGCTGGGTTCTTCCGGGAACCACCGAAGAAGACATTTACCGAACCCTATGTAAAGCGGTTGCGGCGGAAAACTATGAGATAATGGCGCACGCCGCGCTGGCTGCTGTCAGCGAAGAATTTACTTTGCCGGGTGCTCGTGAGAATGCGCGAATTTATATTTGAATTATTTACTGCGATAGAAGGAGGGGTGAGGGACAATATGATATGGCTTTGGATTGTTGCTGCGTGGATACTGTCCTTCATCGCTTTGGGCAAGAAAAAAATCAGAATTGAGCACTATATCTGGCTGCTTCTGCCCGTGGATATGTACGGCATTCCCGTTGGCGGTTTCACCGTGAAACCGTACATGATTTTCTGTATTTTTCTGCTGCTGCGTACCCTTCGGGAGCAGCATTGGACGCTGAAGCTCAGAAGCCGCTGGGCGTTGGCAAGCGGTGTTTTGGTGCTGCTGTTTGTGGTTGTCAATATGATTAACAACCAATCCGGCGGCAGTCTGGTGTCTGCTTTGCTGCTGCCGGTTGTGTGGCTGTTTGGCGTGGTGTATGTCAGCCGATGCAATGAAAGGGCGGCAGAAGAGATTCCCAATGCCATGTTGGCGGCAGGAATTGGGTTTGGTATTGTCTTTGTCGTTGCCTATATTACGATGCTGATCAATCCCGGATTGCCGCATCTGCTGACGTATAAACGTACAGTCCCCGGCATTATCATGGAATTCCGCAATATGCAGGACGGTATGTTGGTTCGTATGGGACGGCTTCGCGGTTTTTCCTTTGACCCCAATACGGTGGCAAGCACCTTCTTCTTTGCATCCATTGTGGCGGTACTGCGAATTGTAAAGCGGAAAGCAGGCATCCGTGAGTACCTGGCATTGATATTGTCGGCAGCGTGTATTTTCCTGAGTAATTCCCGCACCGGCATGATTTGCTTCTGCCTGCTGGTGGTTGCTTGCTTTGTTGTCGGCTATAACATGGCAGATACAGCCACCCGAAACCGCATTAAGCTGCTGATGCTGGGACTGACAGCGGTGCTGATTGTTCTGTGTGTTACCGGAGTGGTACCCCGGTGGATCTCCACCTTCCTTGCCCAGTTTGAAAACCGTTCCGGTCTGTATGATGAGTACGGACGGATGTCGATTTGGGAGGAAGTCATTGGCATATGGCTGGAGGAAGGCGCTTTCCTTGGCATTGGTTTCGGTCAGGTTCAGTATTATACGGAAGTCGGACGGGGCGCGCATAATACATGGCTGGAGCTGCTGTGTGCCGGCGGCATTCTGGTAGGCGGTACACTTCTGGTGTATTTCTGCCTGCTGCTTTACTCGGCTCTGCGCTATCCTCTTGAAAATAGTGCGGCGAAAAAGAGTGAATTCGCATGGACTATGGCACTGGGACTTCTGATGGTTATGATATCTTTGTTTGCGGTGGATCATGTGGTTTACAGCTATCTGTGGTTCAGTGCGATGGTGGTATCTGCCATTACCAGCGGCAGCCTTCAGGTGGTGACAAACGACCCACCGAATGAGGAACGTTGCCGGCGATTGCCGAAAGCAAATAGATTGAAAAGAAATCCCCGTTAATCATTTTCTGCAATAAAAAAGGAGGTCGGAAGGAAAGCATGATATGGCTGTGGATTTGTGCCGCTTGGCTGCTGTCCTTCGCGGTCCTCAAAAATAAAAAAATAGAATGGGAACATCTGATTTGGCTGTTGCTGCCTGTGGATATGTACGGCATTCCCATTGGCGGCATTACCGTAAAGCCCTATATGCTGCTGTGCCTGCTGATTGTCGTTCGTTTCTTTCTGCAGCGGAAAAAAGGCTTCTCCATCAAAAGCCGATGGTCAATGGGAATCGGTGTTTTGGCGGTGCTGCTGTTTCTGGTGAACATGATGAACAACAGCTCCACCAGCAGTATTACCGCTGGCATGCTTCTGCCGCTGGTGTGGATTTGCAGCATGATTTATGTCAGCACCCTGACCCCCGAATCAGAGTCTCAGATCCCCGATATTATTCTGGCGGCAGGAATTGGCTTTGGCGCGGTGTTGTGCCTTGCCTGTGTACTGAATGACATGAATGTGCGTATCGACGGGATCGTGACAAGAATACGCCAAAACCCCGGAATGATTATGGCGTTCTACAATATGAATGACGGCGTGCTTGTTCGAATAGAGCGGCTCCGTGGTTTCTCCATCGACCCCAATACCATGGGCTGTACGTTCTTCTTTGCCGCCATTGTAGCGGTGCTTCGGATTATGAAGCGTAAGGCAGGATGGCGGGAATACCTGGCACTGATCCTTGGTGGCTATTGCGTTGTAAGAAGTAATTCCCGTATGGGTATGATTTGCTTTGCACTGGTAGTGATCGTCTGCGTTGCTGTGGGCTACCGCACTGCGGATGTCCGAACCCGAAACCGAACAAAAATGGGCATTCTTGCGGCAATCGCAATCCTGATTCTGATGTTCGTCATGGGCTTTCTGACACCGTTGCTGGAATCCTTCCTTGCTCAGTTTGATAACCGTTCCGGTCTGAGCGATGAGTACGGGCGGCTGACCATTTGGGAAGAAGCGATTACCGTTCTGCTGAAGGAAAATCCGTTGTTTGGTATCGGTTTTGGACAAATGCAGTATCATACCCAAATGAACCGGGCTTGTCATAATACCTGGTTGGAGGTTCTGGCTGCCGGCGGATTGCTGATTGGCGGCGCGTTCCTGATACAGTTCATGGCACTGGCATATGCCGGCTTGCGGCATCCCTTCGAGAACAAGGAGGCAGGGGAAAAGGAAGTCGTGTGGACGATGGTGCTGGGACTTTTGGTTGTGATGATCTCGCTGTTTGGCGTGGATCATTTGATGTACAGCTATCTCTGGTTTACAGCGGCTGTCGTGGCGGCATTCACCCACGGCAGCAGGAGGGGACTATGAGCAGACGAAAAAACAGTATACAAAATGCGGCGGTTGCCCTGATTTCGGAAATTGTGGTAGCATTGGTTGGCTTCCTGTTTCCCCGGGCAATCATCGTCAACTACGGCTCCGATGCCAACGGTCTGGTTACTTCTCTGCAGCAGATCATGCAGTATTTCGTTCTGGTTGAGGCAGGACTGTCCGGTGCCGCGGTGTTTGCGCTGTATGAGCCGCTGGCGCAGAATGATTTGAGTAGAATCCAGCGGATCCTCGGTTCTGCCCGAAAGATGTATTCCAAAATCGGAATGGTCTTTCTTGCTTTGGTATTGGTCACTTCTGCGGTATATCCGCTGGTCATTGCCAAAGGGGATTACGCTTACTGGGAAGTTGCGGCGCTGTTCTGCCTGATGGCGACCAACGGTGCTTCTCAGCTTCTGTTTATCGGTAAGTATAAGGTGCTGCTGAACGCATCCCAGAACAGCCGCTATGTGGCGCTGATCAATTCGGCAAGCACCTGTCTGTATTCCGGTCTGATTATTCTTGGCTCTTATATCCGACTGCCGCTGCTTCTGGCGGTGGGAATTGGTGTCCTTGCGTATTTGGTTCGGGCGGCTGCCTACTACTTTGCCGTCCGCAAGCTCTTTCCTGATTACAGTTTCCGTGGGAAAGGGGACTATCACTTCGACAATCAGAAAGAGGTTTTCATTCAGCAGATCCTTACCATGCTGGTGGCAAACTCCAGCGTCCTGCTGCTTTCCTTTACGAAAACGGAGCTTTCTGAAATCAGCGTATTTACCGTCTATAATATGGTGCTGACCGCGGTCTTTTTGCTGATGAACTCCGTACATACCGGTGTGTCTGCCAGCTTTGGCGATTTGATTGCCAGGAAGGAGCAGCCCAAGCTCCAAAAAGCCTATGGAGAGTATCAGGCACTGTACCATGTGTTTTGGACGGTGGTATTTACCTGCGTTTCCGTGCTGTATCAGCCCTTCATTGCCATCTATGCCGGTGAATTTACCGATGCCGTTTATGTCCGCCCCTTGCTGTGTGTACTGTTCAGCATCAACGGCGCGCTGTGGACGCTGCGTCTGGAGCAGTCCGTACCCATTGCGGCGGCTGGCTTGTTCAAGGAAATTCAGCGGGGCAGTATTATCGAAGCCATCGTAACGGTGGTGCTGTCGGCAGCGGGTTTGCTCCTTTGGGGCATCGAAGGTATGATGGTGGGCAGAATTATTGCCTGCCTCTACCGTGTGACGGACTTCCTTTGCAAAAACCACCGCCGCGTGCTGGGAATGAAAATCTGGTTTACCCTGAAGGGCTTGCTGGCATCCACCGGTGTGATGGTGCTGGTAAACCTTGTGTTCGGGATTGTCCTGAAGCGTGTGACGGTTGATAATTATTTTAAGTGGATTTTGCTTGCGGTGGCGGTGGCGGTGATTTCTGCCGTGGCTGCGCTGGCGGCAAACGCTCTGCTTTACCCCGGGCAATATCAGAAAATTCTGGGGAAGTACCTGAGAAAGAACAGAGGTGACTGAAAATGAAGGTAGGCGTGCTGACTTTTCACCGTGCCTCCAATTTCGGCACAGCCCTGCAAGCCTGTGCTACGGTAGAAGCTCTGAAAAATATCGGTGTGGATGCGGAGCTGATGGATTACCGCCCTGCTTATCTGGAGCATACCATGGTACCCAGAACCTTCCGCAAAGCACGAAATCCCAAGGCAATTTTGTCGATTGCTCTCCATCGGGTACTTTACGGACACCAGCAGGAGGAAAAAATCCTCCGCTTTCGGCAGTTCCTTCAGGAAGTTCCCACTTCTGAGGCAGTCTGCACCACTCCCGCAGAGGTAGCGGAATTGGCACAGCGGTATGACATCATTCTCAGCGGTTCCGACCAATTGTGGAATGAAAGAATCACCGGTGAGGATTTGACCTATTTATTTCCCTTTCCCCACCGTAAAAAAATCAGCTATGCCAGCAGTTTTGGTGTCAGCGCTCTGAGTGAAGAAAGAAAAGGTGTCATTGCTCCCTTGCTGGCGGATTTTGACCATCTTGCCATGCGGGAAGAAACCGCCCGAAAGCTGGTCAGCGAGCTGATTGAGGGAAAAGAGCTGCACCGTGTGGTGGATCCGACCTTGCTTTTGACCAAGGAACAGTGGCAAAAGTTCGAGCAGCCCAATCTGAAGCTGCCCAAGGGCGGATACATCCTGACCTATTTTATGATTGAAACACCGATACTCCGGGAGATTGCCAACCGCCTGCAGAAGCAGACCGGTTTGCCCGTGGTGAATATCAAGCCCTCCAAGCGGCAGGCATTGCTGCACTTGGGTACGAATATGATGTGGGCAGGCCCCAGAGAGCTGTTGAGCTGCTATCGGGGTGCCAGCTATGTCATCACCAACTCCTTCCACGGTACGGCATTTGCCATCAACTATGAGGTGCCAATGTACGTTGCCCCCTTGCCGGTGTCCATGGCAGGGGAGGTCAATTCCAGATTGGTGGAGATATTGGAGTGGTACGGATTGTCTGACCGCTGGATTCCCACCGAGGAAGCCGCCCATGCCGTGACTGCGGGGGCGCTCCCGGCAGACCTGCCCCAAATGAAAAAGCAGCGTACCGAAGAGTCTTTGGCGATCCTGAAAGCTATGCTGTAAATCCCCAATAACGCTCTGTTGCGACTTTCGCAGCAGAGCGTTTTTTATCTTGAAAATCACAAAAATAATGAACAATTGGATACGTTTCCAATTGTGTAAATGCATGAAATTTGTACTTATCAGGATATTATATGGTAATTTAGATTGTAAAGAAGGGGGAATGATGATATCTTTAATTTAATATGAGAATGTGTTTATCAAAAGTTGCTTTGCTTTGGTAATTCCCCAGAATCGCAGGTATTTTTTAAGGCAATCCGTTTGGAATTTGGCATTCCTGAAAGCAACGGCAGGGAGGTGTTCGGGCGTGGAGTTTTCCAATCAGGTGCGGAAATATTTTTACCTGAAAGCCGCCCGTGACCGCCGGCCCATCGGCGGAACCTTTGAATTGACCCCCTGCTGCAATATGAACTGTGCCATGTGCTATATCCGCACCACCGAAGGGGAAATGCGGAAAATGGGGCAGCTCTTGACCGCGGCTCAGTGGATTGACCTTGGTAAGCAATGCGTGGAGCAGGGGATGCTGTTTCTGCTGCTTACCGGCGGTGAGCCGTTTTTGAGAAAAGACTTTCGGGAAATCTACACCGGGCTGAAAAAGCTGGGGCTGGTTATCACCATCAATTCCAATGCCACCCTGATTGACGAGCAGACCGTTGCCTGGCTTCGGGAGGATGCTCCGGCAAAGGTCAATGTCACCCTCTACGGCGCATCCAATGCTACTTACCACCGCCTCTGCGGACATCCCACGGGGTATGATGCCGCGGTTCGGGGAATTGAGCTGCTGCAAAGTGCCGGAATTCTGGTAGGCATCAATGCCAGCGTTACCCAATATAATCTTTCCGATCTGCCAGCCATTGCGGCGTTTGGAAAGGAACGGGGCTTGGAGGTCGCCACCGCCACTTATATGTTCCCACCGGTGCGGAAAGCCGGGGATCGCAGCGAATATCCTGCCGTCCGGCTGACGGCAGAGGAATCCGGAATTGCCCGGGCAAGGGCGGAGATGTTAACCTTTCCCCATGAGGAACTGGAGTACCGCCTCCGCTGTGCCCATACGGGCTGTCTGGAAATGTGGGATGGGGAGGACTGCCAGCGTGTAGCCGACGAGAAAATGGGCTGCATGGCAGGGAAGGCTTCCTTTTGGGTGACTTGGGACGGCACTATGACACCCTGCGGCATGATGAATGCCCCAAAAACCCAACCGCTTACCGATGGATTTTACCCAGCCTGGCAGGAATTGACCGCCATGACGGAAAAGCTCTATCTCCCACCGGAGTGCGGAAGCTGCAAAAAGCGGCAGTTTTGTATGATCTGCGGTGCTTTGAGTACCGCCGAAACCGGCAGAAGTGATGGCAAACCGGAATACCTCTGCCGCCAGACCCAGAGCTATCTGGAAGAAATGGAAAGCGAGTACTGGAGGAGATTCCATGAAAATTGACGATACATTTGTGCTTCGGCAGATAGCCGGAGATTATGTGATTCTTCCCACTGGGAAAACCACCCTGAATTTCAACGGCATGATTACCGTCAACGAGCAGGGTGCGTTTCTGTGGAAGCTGCTGCAGCAGGAGACCACCACCGATGCATTGGTTGCGGCAATTCTGGAGGAATACGAAACCGATGAAGCCACAGCACGGGCTGATGTGGAAGATTTTCTTGAAGTTTTACGGCGATTTCGCATAATTCGTTAAACGACGATGTTTTGAAAGGGGTAAGTTTATGACTACCAAACGTGTATGGAACCGTTTTGTTGCCTTGTTGATGGCATTGGCGATGATTTTTGGTATGATGCCATCGTCTCTGCTTGTCAGGACTTCTGCGGCGGTTGCCACCAAAACCTTCTATCTGAAACCCGGTGTCTGGACGACGGACAACGCATGGTTTCAGGCATGGGTCTGGGGCAGCAGCGAAGCCGACCACTGGGTTACTGCCACGGATTCTAACGGGGATGGCACTTATGAGTTCATCATCCCCGCCGATGCCACCGGCATGAAGATCCTTCGGAAGGACCCAAACAGTGCCGCCGATAGCTGGACGAGCTGGAACGATTCCGGTGACCTGTCCATTGGCACCAATAACTGCTACACGATCAACAATTGGGGCAGCGGTTCTCTGTCTACCATTTCGGAGCAGTATAATGTCAGCTACACCGTTACCGGCTTAACCCATAACGGTGCTGCCAAGGCAACCTACAATACCGCCTACTCCGTCACCTTTGCGGCTTCCAGCGGCTACAGTCTGCCCACTTCTGTTACCGTTACCGTAGGTGGCGTTGCCCTGACCAGCGGCACCCACTATACCTACAGCAGCTCCACCGGTAAACTGACCATCAAGGCAGGCTCTGTTACCGGTGCCATCGCCATTACGGCTCAGGGAAAATCCACCGGCTATACCGTCACCTTCAACGGCAGCAATGTCACCAGCGACGGCGCGTCCACCGCGGTCAACGGTACGAACTATACCGCAACCCTGACCCCTGCCACCGGCTATAATCTGCCTGCCTCCATTACCGTTACCGTTGGCGGCAGCACCTTGTCCACCAGCCGATACAGCTATAACAGCACCACCGGCGCTCTGACCATTACCGGCAGTTACATCACCGGTGCCGTGGTCATCACCGCAAATGCTGCTGCCAAGACCTACAGTGTCAGCTTTGAAGGCACCAATGTCAGCAGTTCCGGCAGCGGTACCGCTACCCACGGCACTGCCTACACCGCAACTTTGTCCGCCGCCACCGGCTATGACCTGCCGGATACCATCACCGTGACCGTTGGCAGCACGACTCTGGCAAGCGGCACGGGCTATACCTACAGCACCTCTACCGGAAAGCTGACCATCAATGCGGCTTATGTGACCGGCAACATTACCATTGTTGCCGCCGCCGGTGTCACCGGCTATACGGTTACCTTCAGCGGAAGCAATGTTACCAGCAGCGGTGCGGCTACCGCCTTCCACGGTGTCAAGTATACCGCGGTTCTGACCCCTGCCACCGGTTATCAGCTTCCCACCACCATTACTGTCAAAGTTGGCGGCACCACGCTGACTTCCAGCCGGTATACTTACAGCAGTACCACCGGTGAACTAAGCATCATTGCCGGCTCTGTCACCGGTAACATCACCATTACCGCCACTGCCACCAAGGCAAGCTATACCGTTACCTTCAACGGCAGCAACGTCACCAGCAGCGGAAGCTCTGCCGCAACCTACGGCACCAATTATACCGCAACCCTGACCCCTGCCACCGGCTATAATCTGCCTGCCTCCATTACCGTTACCGTTGGCGGCAGCACCTTGTCCACCAGCGGTTACAGCTACAGCAGCTCTACCGGCGCTCTGACGATCACCGGCACTTACATCACCGGTGCTGTGGTCATCAATGCCACCGCCACTGCAAAGACTTATACCGTTACCTTCAGCGGTACCAACGTAACCAGTACCGGCGGCAACAGCGCTACCCACGGCACGGCTTACACCGCCACCTTAAAGGCATCCAGCGGTTACTCCCTGCCCCAGAGCATTACGGTTAAACTGGGCACCACCACATTGACCGAGGGGACAGGCTATACCTACGATGCCGCCACCGGTGCGTTGAGCATTCCTGCCGCCAACGTCACCAACACCATCTCCATCACCGCGGCTGCCACCAAGAACTACTATGTCGCCGGTGTCAGCGAGCTGACGGGAAGCTACTGGGATGCCGGAGATGCCAACAACCTGATGACGCCCAATGGCGACGGCACCTACTCCATGACCTACAGTGATGTTGCCGCAGGCAGCTATTCCTTTAAGGTCACCGACGGTACCTGGAACAATAACTGGGGCGGCAGCGGTGCTGACGGAAACTACGAATTCACTCTGGATGTCAAGAGTGATGTCATCATTACCTTTGATTCTTCTTCCAAGAAAATCACCGTGACCACCGTACCGCTGCTTGCGTCCTACAGCGTATCCTTCAGCGGTACCAACGTGACCTTCAGCGGTGAGGAAAAGGCTTATGAGAGCATGGATTATTCCGCTACCCTGAGTCCTGCTTCCGGCTATTCCCTGCCGGACAGCATTACAGTTAAGGTAAACGGCATAGCCCTCTCCACCGGTGCCTACAGCTATGACAGCACCACCGGTGCGCTGACCATTACCGGCAGCTATGTTACCGGCAACGTAACCATCAGCGCTGTGGGCGACGAGCTTGAATATTATATTGTGGGTACGGAGGAACTGTGCGGTGTGGATTGGACGATCCACAGCGACAATTTGATGACTGCCTCCGGCAGCAATATCTATACCCTTACCTTCTACAACGTGCCTGCCGCAGCCAATGGTACCTATATGATCAAGGTGCAGGACAGCGCGGGCAAGTATTACTCCGGCAATGACGACGACAGTAACTACTGGGTCAACGTAGGATACCTGAGCGATGTGACCATTACCTTCAATGCAAGCACCAATACCATCACCTACGAGCTTAGCCCGAAGCAGTTTGATGTGTCTTTCAGCGGAAGCAACATAGCCTTCAGCGGTGCGGATACTGTGAACACAAATAATGACTATACCGCAACCCTGACCCCGGATGCCGGCTATAAGCTGCCCTCCTCTGTTAAGGTGAGCATGAATGGAACTGCCATTTCCTCCGGCTATACCTATAATTCCTCCACCGGTGTGCTGACCATTAATAAATCTGCCATTACCGGCGATATTGAGATTACGGCAAACGGTGTGGAGCAGGTCTATGTGATATCGGGTACCAGCAGCTTGTGCGGTTCCAATTGGAATCCCAGCGATACCAACAACAAGATGACCCGCAATGCCGACGGTACCTATTCTATCACCTATTCCCCTGTGGCAGCAGGCGATTACCAGTTCAAAGTCACCCTGAACGGCAGCTATATCTGGCCCAGTGACAACTATTATTTGAACCTGCCCGCCAAGAGTTCTGTCACCATTACCTATAATCCGGAAAAGGGAGAGGGCAGTGTTTCAATCGATATCATCCGTGAGCAGGAACCCTACGACCGTCAGGATGAGGTGAACCTTGCCGCGGACAGCGTGTTCTACGTGGACGTGGATCTGGTGGACTACCTGAACAACAACCGTGTGTACTATAACGAGGCACAAGGCTACTATACCGACAATCAGGGCGAATGGCTCGGTTCCAAGGATGCGGTCTATTCCTATCTGAACCACCTGATTTCCCAGCAGGTGTATAACGGCAACCAGTATACCTATCCGCTGTACTTTGGCCCTCTGCACTTCATTGAGTCCCGGTACAGCATGACCGTTGGCTCCACCAATTGGAACAGCCTTGGCAACTGGAGCACTGCTGCCAACGTAGCGCTGGGTCTCTATGACAACGAGGCGGAAATCAATACTTCCGGTGTGGTTCAGGGGCTGGTAGCCAGCGATCTGGATGCCAACGGCAACCTGAAAGACCCCGTCACCGGCGCACCCCTGCTGTACTTCAATCAGACAGCAGCCGAGGGATGGACCAACGAAGGTCACCGGGTTATGGCATATTACGATAACCTGAAGTTCCCCTTCAAGATGGCATACGATGCCACCAAGCAGGTCACAACCTACTCTTACGATTCTGCCAAGGATTACGCTGTATACTACGATTATGAAAATAATCAGCTTTACGCCAGCAATACCCACGTTCAGGACCAAAAGGATAACGACGGTTTTTACCCCTTGAACGAGCCGGACGATTCCGATAACGAGGTCAACAATGGCTTCGGTGCCAAGTTCAGCATCAACTTCACCGTAGGCGATGACGGAAAGCTGGCAACCGGCGATCCCATCACCTTTACCTTCACCGGCGACGATGACGTTTGGGTCTTTATCGATGGCAAACTGGTTCTGGATATGGGCGGCGCTCACGCCATGGCTACCGGCACAATCGATTTTGCCAACCTGACCGCTACGGTGAAAAATGCCGGCTCTGTCACAAACAGCTATGTGGTCAAGAGTCTCGATACCTACAAGCCCTCCAGTTATCGAAATCAGGGCTATGACAACTGGCTGTACAACGGTGATACCGAAGAGCGTGCTATTTTGGCAACCAAAGATACGTCCAAGAAATTCAGCGAACTGGGTCTGGGAGATTTCCAGTATGGTGAAGTTCACAACATGACCGTATTCTACATGGAACGGGGTATGTTTGAGTCCAACTTCTCCATGGAGTTTACCATGGTCCCCGTTCCCTCCGGTCTGACCATCAGTAAGAAGCTGAATGAGGCAGATATCAACAAAGGTGTTCTGAAGGATGTCAGCGGTGTCGCGGATTATAATTTCGCCATGACCGCCACCAGCCCCGACACCACCAGCGTTGCCTTCTCCAAGTTTACCGTTACCAACAAGTATACCGGTGAGACCAAAACCATGTATCCTCAGCAGCCCACCGAAAGCGGTACTAACCCGAAGGTATTCCGGGCAAATATTCTCGGTGTCAGCAACTACGCCTATGCCCACAGCTTCTTTAACAACTACTCGGAGGATGCTTTCGTTCCCGGTACGACGTTTAAGCTCGTGGAAACCACCAACGGAGTATTCCAATATGTTGACGATGGTACCACATGGGCACTTTACGATGCCAATGACAGCTACAGAAAACTGACATCCTCTACAGGAAGAACTGCGGAGTTTACCATGGGTACGGCAGGTTCCAACACATCCTACAGCTACGCAGTCGCCTTTAGCAACGTCATGAAGCTGGGTACGCTTCAGATTTCCAAGGAATTCAGCGATGCGGTGCTGGGCGGTACAGCCTTTAGCTTCCGGGTCTTGCTGGATCTGGACGGTGCCAAAAATGAATTCCCGACGGGGAAACAGTATGATCTGACCTACACCGTAAAGAACACCGACGGTACGAGAGCCGATACGGATGGTATTATCTACACCGCCAAAGACGGCATCGTCAGCATCAGCGGCGGTCAGACGGCTGTCATCACCGGCATTCCTGCCGGGGCAACCTACAGCGTTACGGAAATCATCCCCGAGGATGCCCCGTGGGAGCAGACCGGTGTCAGCAACGCCACCGGCACCATCTCCTACAACGGGAGCGTCACCGCGGTCTTTACCAATGCGGTCAAGTCCCTCTCTGCGGACAAGGCGATTTTTGTGGAAGCGGGAAACCCCACGGACTACACTCTGAAGTACGACGGCGAGGAAGTAACCGTTTCCTCCGTGGGCGAGGTGACCGGCTTGACGGTAACCTACACCGATGCAAAGCTCACCATCACCGCGGCCGAGCCGGACAAGGCATATGTCCTGAGCTATGAGGGACGGCTGCCCGGCGGCGAACTGCTGGAAGGCACGGTTACGGTCTATAGCTTTGCGGCTACGGATAAGATTTATGTCTTTGACTTTGGCCTTGCCTCGAATTTGGCAGATACCACCAGTGGGGACGGCTTGTTCCAGGGCGGCAAATTCTACAATAGCCACATTTCCGGGGAAACCCCGGTGCTGGCAACCCTGACCGGGGCTGCCGGCAACTGCCAGACTACCGTCACGGCTGAGAAGTATGGCACGATTGGCACCGACGGCAGCCATGCCGATGTGATCTTCACGCCCGTGGCATTTATGAACCGGGTGGAAACCTACACCTACACCGTTCAGATCACCGCTCCCAACAGGTTTTCAATGAAAATGACCCGGAAACCGGCTGTATTGTGGAAGGCAAGATCAGGGTTATGCCTGCAAACTCCGTCTACTACGAGGATAACTTTAATGCTACCGGCAGTAACAGTACGGAGAAGTTCGTATTCAGTGCCAATGGCCCCGGTGTTTCTCCCGACAAGACTCAGAGCAACGACCAAAGCGGAAACTACGGTTTCGATAGTGCTTACAGCAAAGGCTATACCACCAGCGGCGGTTCGGAAACCACGCTTTCCAGCGGTGAGTTTATGTATTTCACCTTCTCCGGCAGCGGATTTGACCTGATTTCCAGAACCAACGGCTCGTCTGCAGGCTTTGCGGTGTACATCTTCGCAGGTGACCACGATGATGCCTATATCGACTATCTGACTACCTTCTCCGGAGCAAAACCGGATAAGATGATGTTCGTGGATACCTATTACAACAACGGTGATTTGTATCAGGTTCCCGTTGTCAGCATCCGTGGCTTGAGCAACAAGACCCACTACACCGCCTATATTCAGGCATTGGCAACCAGCACCGCTCTTACCACGGTAACCATCGACGGTGTCCGGATTTACAATCCCCTGATTGACACCAGTGCATATCCCCTTGCCAACGAGAAGAATACTGTGGTGGATGAACTTCGTTCCTTGTATAAGGTGAAGGGGATCGTATCTCTGGCTGGCAGAGTGACCGAAACCAATTCCTTTGGCATGACCAGTAAGGTATTCCAGGGACTTGGTAAGCAGGCGATGGTAGAAAAGGCATTGGAGCAGGCTTCCATTGTGGAAGACATGGAATACCCGAATATCACCTGCGTTTCCGATGTGGAAAATATCTATCTCTACGGCCCGAATAACGAAATGTATCTGCCCACCAACTTCGGTATTGGCTTCAGCTATCAGGTAAACTCTGCAAACTGGACAATGCAGATCGGTGCAAAGGCTGTCAGCGATGCCGGTACAGCGAAGTCTTTCACGGTGTACGCAAGAGAGAGTGGCGGCACATACAGCGAGGTCACCACAATCACCCTGACCTCCACCACGGATTTGTACTACGACCTGACCGCCAGCCTGAAAGACCATTGCACCCAGGGCAAGGTCTACGATATCATCATAATCAGCAACTCCGCATATGCGGATGAAGAATTTGTATCCCTGACGACAGTCAAACATTCAGGGCTAACCCTGAGTTAAGCCAATTCCGCCCCTTTGCGAAAAGGGGCATGGCTGGGGATTCATATGGGATCCCTGTAAGAAGACTGTTTGACTGAAATGAAAGGGAAAGGATGATAACTATGAGCAAAGAAGGCACTAAGCCCCGTAAGGCGTATGCGAAGCCTTGCATTGCCATTGAAGATTTTACATTAAATCAGTTCGTTGCGAGCTGCACGATCAAAACAAGGAACAACCCTGACTGGGAGACACAACTGCAGGCATATAGCCCGTTCACCTACAGCTATATGAAGGCGACCAGACAGTTTGGTAAGAATATTGAGTGTGACGTAGACGCGGAAAATGTTCTGGATCCGTCAGATACACTGTGCTACCACACTTCCACAAGTCCCTTGTTTACTTCCTGACAAAGCAAAAGGGGCCGTTGCGATTTCACATTCGCAACAGCCCCCAATTCTTACACAAAGCCCCCGGAAGTATGAAAATTGTTGTTTATGACGCTTAGCACTCAGCCCACCATCGTGTCATCCTTGAGGCTTGGGTGTGTAAACAACAAATTTACCCCGATATCCAACGGGGCATCCGGCACGATGAACCGCACACCCTGCGATACCTGCGTGTTAAGGAGCAGAAATGTTTGTTTATGATTTTGAAATTGCCGGTCTGACCCTCCGGGTCATCACACCCTACGAACTGAAAAATCTGTTTGAGCTGACAGCGTTCCGCAAGGAATACCGGCAGGAAACGGTGCCCGATGCCGTGTATACCCTTCGGGACTTGCCCGAAGACTGGTCGGTGGAGGGAGAGCTTGTCTGTCGGGAACGGCAGACAGAGGTCTATCATTGGCAGGGGCAATGCCACCGGTATTATTATTGGAATGTCCATTCCCCGGAAAAGTATGTCCTGCTGACCTATGACCGGGAGGATTTGGGTAACTATACCATCTACCTCCAGAGGGAGGGAAGGGAAGCCTTGCTGCAGCAATTCCGTCTGTCGGCATTTTTTGCGATGGAACAGCTTCTGATCCCCCACCGTGGGTTCCAGCTCCATGCCTCGGTCATTCAATGGCAGGGGAGGGGTATTTTGTTCTGCGCCCCATCCGGTACGGGAAAGTCCACGCAGGCACAGCTTTGGCAGGAATACCACGGTGCGGAAATCCTCAATGGCGACCGGGGAATCCTCCGTCCCTGTGGGGATGGGTATCGGGTCTACGGCTCTCCCTATGCCGGAACCTCCGGTATTTACCGCAACCAATTCTCGAAGGTTTCGGCGGT
The DNA here is from genome assembly GCA_017473455.1 of Oscillospiraceae bacterium. GTDB lineage: Bacteria > Bacillota > Clostridia > Oscillospirales > Oscillospiraceae > Faecousia. The sequence continues at coordinate 20,334 of JAFULI010000055.1, read as the reverse complement.
GGTGACTTTGTCCCAAGCCCCGGAAAATACGCTGGCATTCTTGTCCCAACTGCAAGCCTTCCAAAGGCTGTACCGGGAAACTACCATACCGGCATGGGATGAAGAGTCTGTGGATGCTATCTCACAGATGTTGGCGCAATTTGTGCAGGATGTTCCCGTCTACCATCTGGCTTGCCGCCCTGACCGGGAAGCCACAGAAATCCTGAAAGCCGTCCTGACAAAAGGCACAGAATAATCCCATAGAAAACGGGCGTGTTGCGGAAAAGCAACACGCCCTTGTTTGGTTCTTAATAGTTTTCTGCGTGGATTTCGAAGTAGCTCTGGGGATGGTCGCAGGTGGGACAGACATCGGGGGCGTTGGTGCCAACCACGATATGACCGCAGTTGCGGCACTCCCAAACCTTGACCTCGCTTCTGGCAAAGACCTCAGCCATCTCCAGATTTCTCAGCAGAGCACGGTAACGCTCCTCGTGGTGCTTTTCGATGGCAGCCACCAGACGGAACTTCCTAGCCAGCTCCGGGAAGCCCTCTTCCTCGGCAGTCTTGGCAAAGCCGGCATACATATCTGTCCACTCGTAGTTCTCACCGGCAGCGGCGTCAGCCAGATTCTCAGCGGTGCTGCCAATGCCGTACAGCTCCTTGAACCACATCTTTGCGTGTTCCTTCTCGTTGTCCGCGGTCTTCAGGAACAGGGCAGCAATCTGCTCAAAGCCCTCTTTCTTTGCCTTGGAAGCAAAGTAGGTGTACTTATTCCGGGCTTCGGACTCACCGGAAAAAGCCGCCATCAAATTCTTTTCGGTCTGGGTGCCTGCGTATTTGTTTGCCATTTTGGTTTCCTCCTGTTTAATAAAGTTCGGAATCAGTATAGCACGAAATGCCCCAAATGAAAAGCCCCAAAACAACATTTTTTCTTCTCAAACTCCGTAAAGCAAAATGCTCAGGAATTGGAGCAGACTGCCCAGAACTACGAAGATGTGGAAAACCGAATGCATCCACCGCACCTTCGAGCCGATGCCGTAGAGAATCGCACCGATGGTGTAACCAATACCGCCGGACAGCAGCAGCATAAATCCCCCTTCTCCAAGGACGTGCCGTGCCTGACCCATGAAGGGAAGCACCGCCCAGCCCATGCAGATATAACAAATCATAGAAAACACATTGTACTTTTTCAGATCAATGGCGGTGAGAGTCACAGCCAAAGCTGTCAGCGCCCATTGGAAGCCGAACATACCCCAACCAAGAACGGGATACTCAGGACGAAGTGCCGACAACGCAATCACGGTGTAGGTTCCGGCAATCAGAAAATATATGGTGCAGTGATCCAGTACCTGCATGACCTTCTTGCCCATGCCCGGTTTCAGACCGTGATAAACGCTGGACATGGTGTACAGGGCAATCATAGTAAAGCCGTAGATGGAAGAGCCGACTACTCCGTATACATTCCCGTGGAGCGCCGCCCGAATGACACATAAAGTCAAAGCGGCAATTCCAATGGCACCGCCGACGATGTGGGTAACCATATTCATAATTTCTTCGCCTTGGGTGTAGTTCGGAAGCAGGCGGTCAGCCAGACGAATTCTCTTTCGCATTTGCAATCAACCTTTCCCTTTGAGATGCCTTCATACTACCACAAAACCCCGGTAGAATGCACCGAAAGTCCCAGAAATCCCCTCTACTACCGGGAGAGTTTCGGTAGAGCCGGGGTAGAACCCATAGGAGAGTATACAATCTGCACAAATTAGAAAGGGAAAATTCAGCACCTGCTTGGCACGATTTACAAATAATTAACGTGATTTCTTAAAAGAACTGTGATATAATGCAAGTAGGCAGAAATGCTGTCCAACAGAGTGTAAAGGAGTTGCCATGAACAATATTTTGTTTTTCCTGACACCTAAGGCGATGTGTGCTTATCTGTACGATGATTATACGTTGCGGCAGGCATTGGAGAAGATGGAGGCGGCAGGCTTTGCGGCGCTTCCGATTTTGAACCGCCGTGGCGAGTACCGCGGCACCCTGACAGAAGGTGACCTTCTGTGGGGACTTAAGAATATGTGCTATATGGATATGCGGCAGGCGGAGTCCCGGCGAATCATGGAAATCTCCCACCGCAGGGATAATATTCCTGTTCGGGTCACCACCTCCATGCATGATTTGGTATCCCGTTCCAGCGCTCAGAATTTCGTCCCCGTGGTGGATGACAAGGGTGCCTTCATCGGCATTGTCACCCGAAGCGCCATCATCAAGTACTGTATGCAGACCCTGTTCCCTGAGGATTGATACATACGAAAAAAGCCCCTGCCAACCCGTTTTTTTGTGGTATGGCAGGGGTATTTTACCGGAAACAGACTGTTTTTTGGATAGAATAACAGTTGTAAATCCCAATGAAACGTTATATAATAAACAGGTTAACTTAGATTACTATTTCTACATCGGAGGATGTTATTCTATATGGACAATCGAAACCAAGCCATCAAGCAGTATATCCGTCCCGGCTGCCGTGTGCATCTGGTAGGAATTGGCGGCGTATCCATGCGCCCTTTGGGTCTGGTTCTGAAGGGAATGGGATTGCTGGTTACCGGCTCTGATATGAATGCTTCCGTGTCCACCGACGAGCTGATCAATCAGGGAATTCAGGTGGCAATCGGTCACCGGGCTGAGAATATTCAGGGGGCAGAATGTATCATCCGTACTGCCGCTGCCCATAATGACAATCCGGAAATTCAGGCTGCCCGTGCCGCGGGGATTCCGATTTTCGAACGGGCGCAGGCATGGGGCGTGATCATGCAGCAGTACCGCCATGCTATCTGCTTCTCCGGCACCCACGGCAAGACCACCGCGACCTCTATGATGACCCATATTCTTATGGCAGCCCAGTGGGATCCCACGGTGATGATTGGCGGCTATCTGCCCATGCTCCATGCGGGACATCGGGTGGGACATGGCGATGCCATCATTATGGAGAGCTGTGAATATTGCGACTCCTTCCTGAATTTCTACCCCACCGTGGCAGTTATTCTGAACATTGAAGAAGACCATCTGGACTACTTCAACAGCCTGAAGGAGATCGAAAAGTCCTTCCATCATTTTGCGGAGCTTGCCACCGATTGCATCATTGCCAACGGTGACGACAAAAATACTGCCGATGCCCTCGAAGGCATGCATTACATTACCTTCGGATTTGGGGAGCATAACCGTATCCGTGCGGTGAATATCTCCGCAGACTGGCAGCACTTCGATGTGATCTGTGACGGGGAGTTCTACTGTCACCTGAACCTGCAGGTGCTGGGGCGGCATAATGTGCTCAATGCGCTGTCTGCCACGGCAGCCGCATGGATGCTGAAAATCCCCGGAGAAGCGGTAAGTGCCGGTCTTGCTACCTTTACGGGAGCCGACCGCCGTCTGCAGTTCAAGGGGGAAATCAACGGTGCCAAGGTCTATGATGACTATGCCCACCATCCCGGTGAACTGGCGGCAACCATCGAGGCAGTTCGCTCCATGAACCCCAAGCGGATGGTGCTTGCCTTCCAGCCCCATACCTATACCAGAACCCATGCGCTGTTCCACGATTTTGTTCGGGAGCTTCAGAAGCCGGACTTGGTGGTACTGGCGGAAATCTATGCCGCCCGTGAGCGGAACACCGTGGGAATTTCCTCCCGGGATATTCAGCGTGAAGTTCCCGGCAGCGTCTACTGTGAAACCCTGCCGGAGGTTACGGAGTACCTGCGCTCCATTGCCCGGCCCGGTGATATTATTCTCACCGTAGGTGCCGGTGATATCTATCGGGCAGGCGAAGCCCTTCTGAAAGAGTAAAACGCCGACGGAAAACCGTCAGCGTTCCTCCTCCAGAAACAGGCGGTCAACCCCCCGTAACCGGAATTCTTCCATATAGCGGTGCATCCCTTCGGAAATTTGGGGATAGTTCTCCTCGGTGATTTGCGGATACTCCAAATCCCTCCGGGCCAGCTCCTCTGCCAGAATTTCATAGAAGACCGTGTCTTCGTACAGAGCGATGGCTTCGTGAATACCGCCTTCGCAGTAGGCTTTGGAGGGAATGGTGGTGCCTTCCCAGTCCTCTACCAGTGCGCTCATTTTATGGGCTTTGCAAATACCGAAGAGCTTGCTCTCTAAAGCATCGTAATCCTGAAACCGATCCTCTCCCCGAATGGAGTTGAGGATCCAGTTCCCGATATAGACCAAATCCAGCAACCTGCGGAATTCCTTCGTCGTCAGATCCAATTGCATGACGGCACCTCCTTTGGCTTCATTATAGCATTGGGGAGGGGAAATTCAAGCAAAAAATGTAATAGCAAATGAGGCGATAACCGTGAAAAAATTAAGTGTTTGCGTGCTGTTTGGCGGCATGAGTCCGGAGCATGAGGTTTCCCTGCGCTCCGCTGAGGCTGTGCTGAACCATATGAACCCGGAAAAGTATAATATTTTCCCCGTGGGCATCACCCGGGAAGGGGACTGGGTGCTCTTTGGTGGTACGGATTATTCCCAGCTTCCCACCGGTCAGTGGCTTCAGGAGCCGAAAAACCGCCGGGCTGCCATCTCTCCCGTCCGTGGGCAGGGCTTGCTGAGCTTCGAGGGTGACTGCGTGGTTCGGGAACGAATCGACGTGGTCTTCCCGGTGCTCCACGGTGAGAACGGTGAGGACGGCGCTATGCAGGGACTTCTGCAGCTTGCCGGAATTCCCTATGTCGGGCCCCACGTTTCCGCATCCGCAGTTTCCATGGACAAGACCCTGACCAAGCTGGTTGCGGATAAAGCCGGTGTCCGTCAGGCGGCATGGCATCTGGTGCGCCGCTGCGACTTGGATGCCCGTCTGGACAATACTCTGGATACCCTGGAAAGCCGTTTTGCCTACCCCATGTTTGTCAAGCCCTCCGGCACCGGTTCTTCCGTGGGTGTCTCCAAGGCAGCCGATCGGGAAGCCCTTTCTCAGGCGCTGGTCAATGCCGCCCGGTATGACGATAAGGTGCTGGTAGAGGAATTCATTCAGGGCCGTGAGGTGGAGGTTGCCGTGATGGGCAACGCCAGCCCTATGGCTTCCGTCTGCGGTGAAATCGACTCCGGTGCGGATTTCTATGATTACGATGCCAAGTACGTCACCGATACCTCCACCGCCTATATTCCTGCCCGAATCCCCGAAGATGTAGGGGAGCTGGTACGGGAAGCCGCGGTGAAGATTTACAGCGCCATTGGCTGTCAGGGAATGAGCCGTGTGGACTTCTTTGTGACCTACGGGGAGAACGAGGTGGTCTTCAACGAAATCAACACCCTGCCCGGATTTACCTCCATTTCCATGTATCCCAAGCTGTTTGAAGCCAGCGGCATCCCCTACGGGGAGCTGATTGATGAGCTTCTGCGTCTGGCAATGGAGGCATAAGATGAAGCAAGCTGTCATGCTCACCATCCGTGGGCGGCAGATTTACGAGGAGCAGGAGCCTGAAGTCATCGAGCTGATCTCTGAAGGTACTTTGGAGCAGGTAACCGATGGTTGGGACATCTGTTATGAGGAAAGCCCTCTGACGGGGCTGGAGGGGGTTACCACTACCTTCCGCATTCGCTCCGACCGGATCATTCTGGAACGTACCGGAAAGCTGGTATCCCAAATGGTATTCCAGCCCGGAGTGCTCCATGAATCTCTGTACCAGATGGAATTCGGTGCGCTTCTCATTACCGTCTGCGCCACAAAGATTGCCCATACCCTGACCGATCAGGGTGGTACTGTGGACTTGGTCTACGGAATTGATATCGAGCAAAGTGCCGGCGGTGTGGTGGAATACCACCTGGACATCCGCAGGAAATAACCAATCCAAAAAGGCGTGCCGTTTTTTCGGCACGCCTTTTGTACGTTATGCGGTTTCTTTGACCTGCTTCATGCTCAGGCTGATGCGGTGGCGCTTCTCGTCCACCTCCAGCACCACAACCTTCACAATGTCGCCCACCTTCACAGCTTCGCTGGGATGGCGCAGACGGCGGTTGCAGACCTGAGAAATATGCACCAGTCCGTCCTGATGCACACCGATGTCCACAAAGACACCGAAATCAATGACGTTTCTGACTGTGCCGGTCAAAATCATTCCCGGCTTCAAGTCCTTCATCTCCAGAACATCCTTGCGCAGGATGGGGGCAGGGAGGTCATCTCTGGGGTCACGACCGGGCTTGGCAAGCTCAGCGGCAATGTCCACCAGTGTCGGCTCACCCACACCGCAGGCTTCCGCGGCTTTGGCACAGCCGTAGGCATCCAGCTTGTCGGGGAGGGAGGACAAATCCTCGCCCTTGCCGCAGCCAAGCAGTGTCAGCAGTTCCTTTGCGGCAGCGTAGGATTCCGGATGGACTCCTGTGTTGTCCAACAGCTCCCTGCTCTCCGGCACTCTCAGAAAACCTGCGGACTGCTGGAAGGCTTTCGGTCCCAGCTTGGGGACTTTTTTAAGCTGAGCACGGCTGGTGAAGGGGCCGTTTTCCTCCCGGTAAGCCACGATGTTCTTGGCGGTGGCGGCGGTCAGACCGGAAACCTGCTGCAGCAGACTTCTGGAGGCGGTGTTTACGTCCACACCTACCGCGTTGACGCAGTCCTCCACCACAGCACCCAGAGCGGTATCCAGCTCCTTCTGGGGGCAGTCATGCTGATACTGACCCACACCGATGGCTTTGGGATCGATTTTCACCAGCTCTGCCAGAGGATCCTGCAGTCTTCTGGCGATGGACACCGCAGAGCGGAGATTGACATCATAATCCGGGAATTCCTCTGCCGCCAGCGGGGAAGCGGAGTACACGGAAGCACCGGCTTCGTTGACGATCATATAGCTGACATCGGTGAAGCTGTGGAGCATTTCCACCGTCATAGCCTCGGTTTCCCGGGAAGCGGTGCCGTTGCCGATGGCAATGTGCTTCACACCGTGTTTGCGAATCAGAGCGGATAAGGTGGCAATTGCCTCCTGCTTTTTCTTCTCGCTGAAGGTGGGGTAGACCACGGAGGTGGCAAGCACCTTGCCGGTGGCATCCACCACCGCAACCTTGCAGCCGTTGCGGTATCCGGGGTCAAGACCCATGGTCACAAAGCCCTTCACCGGGGGCTGCATCAGCAAAGGACGGAGGTTCAGAGCGAAATTACGGATTGCGCCGGAGTATGCCCGATCGGAAAGGTCGCTGCGGACTTCTCTTTGAATGGAGGGGAAAATCAGCCGCTCGTAGGCATCCTCTGCCGCTGCGCGGACAAAGGCGCTGACGTGGGCGGTGGGCTTCAATGCGGCACGGCAGACCAAAGCCGAACCTTCGTTGCCGGGAAGTGCCACGGAGGGCTTCAGAATGCCTTCCTTTTCGCCACGGTTGATGGCAAGAATCTGATGATCCAGCACCCGGGAAATGGGCTGGGAGAAATCGTAGTACAGTCGGTAAACGCTGTCGGTGTCCGGGTCTTCTGCCTTGCACAGCAAAAATCCCCGACGGCTCACCAAATCTCTCAGACCTTTGCGGATGTCCGCATCGTCAGAAAGGTCTTCGGCGATGATGTCCGAAGCGCCGGCAAGGGCATCCTCCACCGTTTCCACACCCTTTTCCGGGTCGATATAACCCTGAGCCAGTACAGCGGGGTCTTGCCCATCCTGAGCAAAAATCGCCGCTGCCAAAGGCTCCAGACCCTTTTCTCTTGCCACAGAGCCACGGGTGCGCCGCTTTTGCTTGTAGGGGCGGTACAAATCTTCCACTTCTGCCAGAGTTGCGGCGGCATCGATGGCGGCAGCCAGCTCTTCGGTGAGCTTGCCCTGATTGTCAATGGAATTCTTCACTTCCTCCCGACGTGCCTGCAAATTCCGCAGATAATTCAGTCGGGTTTCCAAAGTACGCAGGGTGGTGTCGTCCATAGCGCCGTGCATTTCCTTACGGTAACGGGCGATGAAGGGGATGGTGTTTCCTTCGTCCATCAGGTCAATGACGTTCTGGACATACTGGAGCTTTTGACCCAGCTCCTGAGAAAGCAGTTCAGCAATGGTAGGCATATGATACTCCTTATTCAAACTGCACACCGCCGTTGATTTCCGGCGGTGTGCAAATATTATCCACGCATAATGCGATTTCTGGCGATGTTGATGGGGCCTTCCTGCATCTTGGAAATCCAGCCAAGACTCTTGCCGCAGCCGTAGGCAATGCAGGAGGCAGGGTCATCGGCAACGCTGCACAAAATGCCGGTACGCTCGCTGAGCAGCTTGTCCATGCCCCGAAGCTGACTGCCGCCGCCGGTGAGAACGATGCCGTTTTCGGAAATATCGTTGACAAGCTCCGGAGAGGTATTTTCCAGAACGGAGAGCACTTCCTCCGCAATCTGACGGGCAGGGCGGAACAACACCTCGGCAATTTCCGTGGAGGTCAGAGGCAGATCCTTGGGCATACCGGACTTGGCATCCCGACCGCGAATGGTCATGGTGATGACATCCGTGTGTTCCATGACACAGCCGATTTTGATTTTGATATCCTCAGCGGTGGTCTGTCCGATGACAACACCGTGACGGCGGCGGACATAACGGCCGATGGCTTCGTCAAAGCTGTCACCGGCAACCTTGATAGAGGAGGAAGAAGCAACCCCATTGAGGGTCAGCACCGCAACGTCGGTGGTGCCGCCGCCGATGTTGACCACCATATGACCATTGGGGCCGCTGATATCCAGACCGGCACCCAGCGCTGCCGCCAGAGGCTCTTCAATCAGGTAGACACGTCGGGCACCGGCTTCGATGGCAGCGTTAATGACCGTACGTTCCTCAACCTCGGTAATGCCGCTGGGAACGCAGATGACCACTCTGGGCTTGGGAGTAAAAATCCGCTTGGATTTGGCGGCATCCCGGAAGAAAGCCTGCAGCATCCGCACCGTCATTTCATGGTCGGAAATGACACCGTCCTTCAACGGGTGCATAGCCACCACATTACCGGGGGTACGCCCCATCATATTTCTGGCAGCGGCACCTACCTCCAGAATCCGCCCGGTATTTTTGTCCAGAGCGACTACGGAAGGCTCGTTCACCACGATGCCGTGTTTCTTTTCGTAAATACGTACATTGGAAGTACCCAGGTCAACGCCCAGGTCGTTGGAAAAAAGTTGCATGATCATTCTCCCGGTAGAAATTATTATCAGTTCTTGCCGCGGCAACAGCAGCTCCGTGAACCACGGCTGCGTCGGCACTTAGAAGCATTCGGGCGCATTCGCTGATGGTAGCGCCGGTGGTGATGATATCATCGATGAGCAGAACACGCTTGCCGGCAATGGATTTGGGTTTGCGGACACGGTAAGCACCCAGAACATTTGCCTTTCGCTCAGCTTCGGTTTTCATGCCGGACTGGGGCGGCGTGTGGCGGATCTTTTTCAGAGCGTGGACAACCGGGACTTTCAGTTCCCGGGATAAAGCCCTTGCCAATATCTTTACCTGATCGTAGCCCCGTTCCTGCTTTCGGCGGCGGCTGACGGGGACGTAGACGATGACGTCAAATTTCCCGCTTAGCTCCCGAAGGATTTTTGCCCCAAGGAAACGGGCATATCCCTTGGCATAATGCCGCTTTTTGTAGAATTTGAAGCGAACCAGACTTGCCCGGACATCGATTTCGTAGTACCAAACCGCCAACCGATGGTGCAGGAAGGGGATTTGGGGAAACCGGGCGGTGTATTCCGGCTGACGACGCTGACAAAACGGACATAAGTCAACCGTACCCTTCGGCAGAAAATCCTGGCAAAGCAGGCATTTAGGCGGATAAATCAGGGATAAAACGGGTTCAAACAGTTTCATGGATATTTCTCTTGCAGACGGAGCTTCAGTCCGGTGTACCGCCTGCCCACTTTGGCGTTTTGCACCATGGTACTGACCACTTCCTCCCGACCCACAAGAATCAAAAGCTGACGGGCACGGGTAATGGCGGTGTACAGCACGCTGCGGTTCAGGAGCATAGCAGAACCGTTCCACACGGACAAAATCACCGCGGGATATTCGCTGCCCTGACTTTTGTGAACGGTCATGGCAAAGGCAGGCTCCAGCTCGTTGAGCTGCTTGAAATCATATTCCACCAGACGGTCATCAAAGACCACCCGGAGCTGTTCCATGGCTGTGTCGATGGAATGCACAATGCCGATATCTCCGTTAAAAACACCGTTGCCAACGGCAGTGCCGTCGCACTTCTTCCACATTATATCATAATTATTACGAATTTGCATCACCCGATCGCCTTCCCGGAAAGAAAATTCTCCGAATTGCCGTTCTTTTTTCTCCGGGGATTGGGGATTGAGAGCGTTTTGCAGGAGTTTATTCAGGGCGATGGTTCCTACATTGCTTTTTCGGTTGGGGGCAAGCACCTGAATTTGCTCTTGGGGGATGCCCATATTCTGAGGCAGCCGATGGGCGCACAGGTCGCAAATGGTCTGATTGACCTCCTGCTCCGAGCGGCAGGGGAGGAAGAAGAAATCGCTTTTCCGATCTCTCAGGTTTGGCATTTCTCCCTGATTGACCCGATGGGCATTCATAACGATCAGGCTTTCCTGAGCCTGACGGAAAATCTCCGTTAACCGTACCGCAGGCAGCACACCGCTTCTGAGCATATCGCTGAAGGGAAAACCGGGGCCTACGGGGGGAAGCTGGTCGGGGTCGCCTACCAGAATCAGCCGCCGTCCCTGAGGAACCGCTTTCAAAAGATGGTATAAAAGTAAAACATCCACCATGGACATCTCGTCCACAATGATGGCATCGGCATCCAGAGGGTCGTTTTCTCCCTTGACGAAGAACATATCCCCTGAGCCGGGGTCAATAGAGGTCTCCAAAAGCCGATGGATGGTGGAAGCCTCCTTGCCGGTGACCTCCGTTAACCGCTTGGCTGCCCGACCGGTGGGGGCGGCAAGAACGCATTTCAGCCCCATCTGCCGGTATAGGGACAAAATTCCGTTGACAATGGTGGTTTTGCCGGTACCGGGGCCACCGGTGACCAGCAAAAGTGAACTGCCGGCGGCACAGCGGATGGCATCGGTCTGCTGTGCGGAGTATTCCACACCGCTTTCTCCGGCAGCACGGCGGAGCATAGAGCCGAGGAGCTTTGGTTCTGCGCGCTGTGTCTGCGCAAATTCCAAAAGCCGACGGGTCACATATACCTCCGCACGGAACAGTTCCGGGAGATAGTCCACAATAATCCCTGCCAGACGGCATTGTACCAGCCGCTGATCGCTGAGCAGCCGACGGACACCGGAGATAATCACCGACTCGTCCAGCGTCAGCAAATAGGCGGTGGCAGCCACCAGCTTGTCCTCCGGAAGGAAGCTGTGCCCGGCATTGAGATTGTAATACAGTTCAAACAAAATGCCGGCTTCCACCCGTCGGGGGTCATCTCCACAAATGCCGAGGGCGATAGCAAACTGGTCGACAGCTTCAAAGGGGCCGTCCAGTCCTTCCTCGGTGAGCAAATAGGGGTTTTCGTAAAGCATTTCCATTGCCTGCTCACCAAACCGCTTGTAAGTACGCACAGCAAGCTCCGGCGGCAGGTGATGGAAGGTAAAGAATTCCATAAGCTGGCGCATTCCCACCCGAAGGCGGAATTCCTCGCCAAAGGCAAGGGCTTTTTCTTTGGAAATGCCGGTGACCTCCGCAAGCCGCACAGGTTCCCGTTCCAGAATTTCCAAAGTTTTTGCCCCGAATTTTTCTACAATCCGGGTGGCGATCTTCGGGCCGATGCCCTTGATAATCCGGCTGGAAAGATAGCGAATGATATCCGGCTCCTTCTGAGGGAGTACACGTTCCAGAAATTCCGCTTCAAATTGTCTGCCGTAGTTCTGATGGGCATTCCACCGCCCCGTGACCATCAGACCCTCACCCACGGCAGGCAGGGGGATGATACCCACCACCGTGGCGGTTTGACCGTCCTGACATTTCAGCTTCAGGACGGCATAGCCGTTGTCGTAATTCTGATAGACCACAGCGCAAATCGTGCCCTGCAGAATTTCAAGTTCCCGTTCTGTCAAGTAAATCCCGCTCCTGTTCCAGTCTGAAGGACAATTCCTCCGGTGGGCATAGGGTCACATGGGGGAATTTTGAAAGCCGTGTCCGGTCTGCTTCTGTCAGACCGCAGTCTACCAGCAGCAGGGGACAGCGTACCAGACCCATGTTCCAAAGCCAAAGATACCGTCGGATCAAAGGCTCTTCGTTTCCACCGCTGCGGCAAAAACACACCGCAGCCCCACCCCGACCGGCAGGGAGAAGGAAACCGAAGAACACCCATAAAGCGCTGAACGCCCCGAAAGCCGCCAGCGTAATCAGTATCATCCAAGCCGCCATAACTCCCACCTCATGGATATTTTATGACGGCAACGTTGTACTTGTTCCAACAACTCCTAGTTTACTATATTTTCAACCGAATGGAAAGACCTTTTTGAAAAAATAAACGAGCTACCCTGTCGCGCAGGTAAGCCTGTACGCTGGGGTAGCTGTTATTTATTTCGTCTTGGATTGGAGGTCTGCCCCAGTAGATAGTCAATCGATACAGTATGGTAGTTGGCCAATTTGATTAATATTTCGGTTGGGATGTCCACATCGCCGCGCTCATAGTTGCTGTAAATCCGTTGGCTGCAGGATAAAATTGACGCCATTTGCGTTTGGGTCATATCCTTATCTTCGCGGAGATTGCGTATACGGGGATAATGCATATAGTACCTCCAAAGAATAAAAGTAAATTTATTATACATAGCGAGAAATTCGCTATTGACTTTTAGCGAAAATTTCGCTAAACTTACGTTAAGAAATCCATGACAGAAAAAGGGAGGTAATTCACTATGGGATTTTGGATTTTTGTTTTTGCGGCTTTGGCAATTTGGTTAATTGTGTTATCTGTCAAAGCAAAGAAAAAAAGAAGACAGAAGGGGTTGGAAGAAGCAATCCTCCAAGCACACAGAACAGGGAACTGGGAAATTGTAGATAATTATTGTGTACGGGAGAATATCTCCGATGCGGCGTTGAAGAAAACCGAAAAAAGTGTCATGCTGTCTCTTGCTGAGGGAGGGGATTTGGAAGCAATGCGGAGTTTGGTAACGAGTGCCGAGACCGCAGAAGAAAGATGCAGATGGCTTACCAAGCTTTCTGAGGCTGGGGATGCCCGCTCTATGTATAGGCTTGCACTTGGATATTCAGAAGCAATCAATGCCAAATCTTCCGTGGACAGCTTTGGCGAGGATCCAGAAAAAGAATTCTATTGGTACTGCAAAGCGGCGGATAAAGGATATGATAAAGCAATGGCAGCTGTTGCCGGATGTTATTATTTCGGTACAGGCGTTCCCAAAGATAAGGAAAAAGCATTTGATTACGCTAAGGACTGTGCTAACCGTGGAAGTTCGGCTTGTTGCTTCTTCCTTGTAGATAACTTTGGCTTCCAATTTGACAATCCACACATTACAACAGCAGAACGCATCAAAATGATGGAACGGGTTATGCTGCGTGGTGAGCCGGAAAGCTTTGCTAAGGCGGCGTGGAAGCTTGGGTTCGCATATGGTGAGGCATACCTGTATGATAAACCCGAAAATGAATATTCAGACCGCAGAAAAGCGGCGTATTGCTTCGTACTTGCCTATGTCTTGGACAAGGATCTGTATGATAAGGATAAAATTATCAAGGCCGGATACAGAGCAACGCAGTATGAACTTAATAAATGGCAGGAAGATGCCAGAAATCTTCGCTATAATCCGGCATAAATCGCAAAAAAATAGAAAGGAGGAATGCGAAATGGCACAATGTTATTATCTTGACTACATCAGCAGGGGAATATTCAGCAGCGCAAATGATACCTATATTTGCAAGCTGTGCAAAAAAGAGTTCCCACCCGACGATCCGCAAGTGAAATATACTTGCAAGGCAGAGTACGGTGAAGAGTACAAGAAATGTCCCGTCTATAAGGACAGAAAATGGTGACATTATTGGTGCGTCTACCCCGTAAGATTTGTTTCCTAACTCCCAATAATCATTAACGCGCAGAGGAGCATCCGCCTCTGCGCGTTTTGCCGCAAGCACCCACCCCCACCACCCCACGACAGATAAACCCCATTGGCAGTACACAGATAAATTGTTGTTTGAAGTTCAATTACGCATACGCCACTTGCCTCTCCCTATGGGAGAGGTGCCCCCGAAGGGGGCGGAGAGGGCATCGTGATTTTCTTAAAGAAAATCACATCGCCGCAGGCGATAATGACACATTTTTCTGATTGCCCTCTCAGTCACGCCTTACGGCGTGCCAGCTCTCCTAAAGGGAGAGCCAAGTCGCCTGTGTTGTAAGTTAAACAACAATTTATCCCATAATACATCGGATTACCTTCCATTGCTTTCATGAGTACTACGAAATGGCTTGTTTGTCATCGTCTATCTGTCCGCGCTTTGTGAAAAATCTATAAAATCACCGATTTTGCCTTGCAACTCATTGGAATATCGGGTATAATAAACTGAGTTTTTATTGGAGGAGCCGGTGTTGTGAAGAATCTGAGCTTGCTGACATGGCTGACCCAGTTAGCGCTGAGCGTGGCAGTTCCCCTTGGGGGCTGTGTTTTGCTTGGGGTGTGGCTTTACAATCGGTTCGATTTGGGTGTGTGGGTCATCTGGCTGGGTGCCGGTGTGGGTCTTGTCTTTGCTCTGGACGGGCTTCGGGTGAGCCTGAAGGCATTGGAGCGGCTCAGCCGGGGAAAAGAAAAAAACCATCCCACGGGTTTTAATGACCATGACTAACGGAGGTCAAACATGGATTCCCGTAAATTTATCATAAAAGAAACGATTGTTCTGGCGATTGGACAAGCGCTGTGCGTTGCCCTGATGCTGGCGGTGTTTGCCCTGCTGGGGAAATTTGACCGCAGCGTGCTGCTTGGCGGCATTTTTGGCGGCTTGCTTGCCATTGCCAATTTCTTTGCCATGGCGGTGTGTGCGGATCTGGCAGCGGATAAAGCAGAAGCCCAAAACCCCAAGGGTGGGCAGGCGTTAATCCGGATTTCTTATTTCGGGCGAATGGTGGTCATTGCGGTGCTGCTGTTTGCACTGGTGAAAAGCGGACTGTGCAATGTTATCACGGCGGTACTGCCGCTGACATTTAACCGCCCTATCCTGACATTGGCGGAATACTTCAGAAAGGGGAGTGAGAAAACGTGAATGTCAACGTTACCGGGCCTTATATTTACTACACCATCCCCATCTTCGGCGGTATTCCCATTACCCAGACCACAGTATCTTTGCTGGTGGTGACAATTCTTCTTTGCACTGCCTTTATTCTTCTGGGCAGGAATTTGAAAAAACGTCCCGATGGGAAGCAGGTGCTGGTGGAAAAGGGAGTGTCCATGCTTTATAACATGGTGGTAGGTACCATGGGTGAGCACAATGCCCACTTTGTTCCCTTGATTGGTACCATCTTTCTGAGCAGTATCTGCGGCTCTCTCATTGGTATGACTGGCTTTTTGCGTTCCACCACTGCGGATTTGAGCGTTGTGCTGGTGTGGTCTGTGATGGT
The DNA here is from genome assembly GCA_017473455.1 of Oscillospiraceae bacterium. GTDB lineage: Bacteria > Bacillota > Clostridia > Oscillospirales > Oscillospiraceae > Faecousia. Next base: position 4,839 of record JAFULI010000055.1, on the reverse strand, counting down.
CACCCTGATTATCTGGTATAACAACATCAAGCATAATGGCTTCCTGGGCTGGCTGAAAGGCTTTACTGAGCCGATTTTCATCATGACCCCCATGAACCTACTGTCTGAGTTTGCCCAGCCCGTGGCAATGGCGTTCCGTCATTTTGGCAACGTGGCAGGCGGCGGTGTGATTACCAGTATTCTGTACACGGCATTGGGCATGGCTTCGGCAGTGGTTCTCAACCTGATTGCCTCCAGTCCGCTGGCGGTAGGAATCATCCTTGCGGCGGCAGGTGTGGGCATGATTTTTGTCGGAAGGCTTCCAATGCTGAAAACGTGGAAGTACAAAGCAGCGTTCCTAGTTTTTGGTGTATTGTGCATTGCCCTTGGTGTTTTGGGACTGCTGCAGCATCTGGGTATTTTGTCCGATGTTCCTGTCCTGATGTTGGGCATCCCTGCGATGCTGTCGCTGTATTTTGATCTGTTCTCCGGCTTTGTGCAGGCTTTGGTGTTCAGCATGCTCACCATGGTCTATGTGGCAGGTGCCTGCCCACCCCCGGAGGAAACCTGAATCTGTCAACCATAAAATTGATATAAATGAAATTTTAGGAGGAACTTTTTATGGAATTCAATGCGTATTTTCTGAAGGCTATGTGTGCGGTTGCCGCCGGTCTGTGTATGGGTATCGGTGCAATTGGCCCCGCTCTTGGTGAAGGCAATGCTGTCGGTAAGGCTCTGGAGGGCATCGCCCGTCAGCCTGAGGCTGCCGCTGACCTTCGCAGCAACATGATCCTGGGTTGTGCCGTTACCGAAACCACCGGCATTTACTCCCTGCTGATCTCTTTCCTGATTCTGTTTGCGGTCAACGTGTGATCCGACTCTTTTGCATTCCACAAAGAAAGGAGCGAAATGAGTGGAAGGTTTTCAGAGCTTTATTGGCGTAGACTTTTGGACTGCGCTGTTCACCCTGCTGAACTTTCTGTTGATTTTGTTTGTGGGTAAGCGTTTCCTGTGGGGTCCGGTCACCAAAATGATCAAGGACCGTCAGAAGGAGATCGACGACCTCTATGCCGATGCCAATGCTGCCCGAACCAGTGCCAAGGCAATGGAAACGGAGTATCAGCAGAAGCTCTCCGCTGCGGTGGAAACCGGCGACCGGATTGTCAAGGAAGCCGTAGCCCGTGGCAATGCCCGGGAGGAGGAAATTCTCCACCGTGCCAATGCCGAAGCTGCCGCCATCCGGGAGAAGGCAGCTGCCGATATCGCCATGGAAAAGAAAAAGGCGCTGAACGATGCCAAGGACGAAATCTCCCAGATTGCCGTCATCATTGCCGGCAAGGTGGTAGGCCGCCAGCTCACCGCAGAAGACCACAGCAAGCTGGTGGATGATTTCATCGACGGATTGGGAGAAGGCGTATGACGGAGGCAGGAAGCGTATACGGTCTTGCTATGTATGAGCTTGCCGCGTCGGAAGGCCTGGCGGAAGAAATCCTGCAGCAGCTTGATATGCTGCTTGTGGGTTTTGAGGCAGAGCCGGAATTTCTGCGTCTGCTGAACACCCCGGCACTTTCCAAGGAAGAGCGGTGCAAAATTCTGGACGACAGCTTCCGTGGCAAGGTGCATCCCTATGTCCTGAATTTCCTGAAAATTCTCACGGAAAAGGGCTATATCCGCCAGTATTCCCATTGCTGCAAGGCATACCGTCAGCAATACTACCATGACAACGGAATTATCAGCGTTCAGGCGGTCACCGCCATCCCCCTCACCGCAGATCAGCTTCAGCGGTTGACAAGGAAGCTGAAATCCGTTACCGGAAAGAACATCCTGCTCCAAAACCGGGTAGACCCGTCCTGCATGGGCGGCATCCGGCTGGATTACGATGGCAAGCGACTGGATGATACCATCTCCCACCGTCTGGAGGCTGTGGGCAGTCTGCTGAAGAATACGGTACTCTGATACAGAAGGCAGGGACATTATGGAATTAAGACCCGACGAAATTACGAAAATCATCCGTAGTCAAATCAAGAACTACGAGAATAAAATCGAACAAAGCCAGACCGGCATTGTCATTCTGGTGGGCGACGGCATCGCCAAAGCCAGCGGCCTGGATCAGTGCATGGCAGGCGAACTGTTGGAATTCCCCAACGGTGCCTATGGCATGGCACAAAATCTGGAGGAGGATACGGTTTCCATCGTCATCCTCGGCTCGGACAACGGCATCAAAGAAGGCGACACCGTCAAGCGTACCGGCAAGGTGGTGTCCGTCCCCGTGGGCAGCGCCCTGATTGGCAGAGTTGTCAACGCCTTGGGCGAACCCATTGACGGCAAAGGCCCCATCGAGGCAGAAGGCTATCGCCCCATTGAAGCCCCGGCTCCGGGTATCATCGAACGTCGGCACGTGGATACTCCTCTGCAGACCGGTATCAAGGCAATCGACTCTATGATTCCCATCGGCAGAGGTCAGCGTGAGCTGATTATCGGTGACCGTCAGACCGGTAAAACCACCATCGCCACCGATACCATCCTGAACCAGAAGGGGAAGGATGTCATCTGTATTTACGTTGCCATTGGACAGAAGCGTTCTACCGTGGCGCAGGTGGTGGAAAATCTGTCCCTCGGCGGTGCGATGGATTATACCATCGTGGTTTCTGCTACGGCCTCTGAGCTTGCGCCGATGCAGTACATTGCTCCCTATTCCGGTTGTACCATGGGTGAGCACTTCATGCATCAGGGCAAAAATGTGCTGGTGGTATATGACGATTTGAGCAAGCACGCTGTGGCATACCGTGCCATTTCTCTGCTCATTCGCCGTCCTCCCGGACGGGAAGCCTACCCCGGCGATGTGTTTTACCTCCACAGCCGTCTGCTGGAGCGTGCCGCTCGGATGTCCGATGAACTGGGCGGCGGCAGCCTGACGGCTCTGCCCATCATCGAAACCCAGGCAGGTGACGTTTCTGCCTATATTCCCACCAACGTTATTTCCATCACCGACGGTCAGATTTTTCTGGAAACCGAGCTGTTCAATGCCGGCATCATGCCTGCGGTGAACCCCGGTATTTCTGTTTCCCGTGTAGGCGGTGATGCCCAGCTTAAGGCAATGAAACGGGTTTCCGGTTCTTTGAAACTGCTGTACTCCCAGTATCGGGAGCTGCAGAGCTTTGCCCAGTTTGGCTCTGATTTGGATGCGGATACCAAGTCCCGTCTGGCTCTGGGCGAACGCATCGTGGCGGTGCTGAAGCAGAAGAACAATGCCCCCGTTGAAGTTGCCCATCAGGTGTGCATCATTTACGCGGTGACCAACGGTTACCTCAATGAAATCCCTGTGGATGCAGTCAGCGAGTTTGAGCGCAGACTCTATGAATTCATGGATACCCGCTATGAAAATCTGCTGCAAGCCATCCGTACCACCGGTAAGCTGGAAAAGGAAACCGAAGAAGACTTAAAGACTGCCCTGACCGAGCTTCTCGCCGATTTCGGCAAGAACGTGTAAGAAAGGAGGCAGCCAATGGCTGGTGTTTCCACCAAGGACATCAAAAACCGGATTCGCAGTATGGAGTCCACCCGGCAGATCACCAAAGCCATGGAAATGGTAGCGGCCTCCAAGCTGCGCCATGCCCAGGCGCAGGTGCTGTCGTCCCGTCCTTACTTCGAGCTTCTTTATGCCACCATTCATGAGATCGTGGCATCCACCGAGGATTTTTCCTCCCCCTACCTCAGCCGCCAATCCACCGGCAAAGCACTGTATGTGGTCATTGCCGGCGACCGTGGTCTGGCAGGCGGATATAACAGTAATATTCTGAAGCTGGTCATGGAGCAGCTTCCCGGAAAGCAAGCCACCGTTCTGCCCATTGGTAAAAAGGCGGTAGACTACTTCCGGGGAAAGAACGTCCCGCTGTTTACAGAAAACTATGCCGAGGCGACAAAGCTGTCAATGGGCGACTGCTTCTCTGTGGCAAAGCTGCTGTGCAAAAGCTATCTCAGCGGCGAGTTTGATGAGGTGTATGTGGCATATACCGATTATCATTCGGTGCTGTCCCAGACCCCGAACCTGCTGCCCCTGCTTCCGCTGAAACGGGAAGCCGTTTCCGGAAAAGCGGCAGAAATCCTCTATGAGCCAAGCGCCGAAGAGGTGTTCCACCGGATTGTTCCTGAGTATCTGGGCGGTGTACTGTATGGTGCTGTGTGCGAAAGCCGAGCCTCTGAGCAGGCAGCCCGCCGTACCGCAATGGATGCCGCGACCCAGAATGCCGATGATATGATTGCCGATTTGCGTTTGAAATTCAATCAGGCCCGTCAGGCGGCAATTACTCAGGAGATTACCGAAATTGTTGCCGGTGCCAGCAATGGCTGAGCGCCGTATCCCGATCCAAAGATAAGGAGTTGATTCCATTGGCAAACAATAAAGGAACTGTGGTTCAGGTTATGGGCCCGGTTCTGGATATCCGCTTTGCGGACGATCAGCTTCCCCAGCTTCTCAATGCCATCCAGATCCCCCACGGGGATGGGATGATCGTTGCCGAGGTTGCCCAGCATATCGGTGATAACGTGGTGCGCTGTATCGCCATGAACTCCACCGACGGTCTGTGCCGTGGCACGGAAGCAACGGACACCGGTGCGCCCATTTCCGTTCCCGTCGGGGACGAATGTCTGGGCAGAGTGTTCAACCTGCTGGGTCAGCCCATCGATAATAAGCCTCCCGTGAAGGGCGCACAGCAGTGGAGCATCCACAGAAGCGCCCCTGCCTACGATGAGCAGCAGCCGGCAACCGAGATTCTGGAAACCGGAATCAAGGTCATCGACCTGATTTGTCCCTATGCCAAGGGTGGTAAAATCGGTCTGTTCGGCGGTGCCGGCGTGGGT
>JAFULI010000054.1 GCA_017473455.1 Oscillospiraceae bacterium | reverse complement strand
GAAGACATGGCAGACATGGCCGCCGAAGTTGAACGTCAGAGGAGCACCGATCCGCAGAGCATTGACTTCTGCGCCGGTCATGTTCATGGTGGAAACAACCACGACCACGTCACGGCCCATAGCGGTCACGTGCAGGTGGACAGAGGAGCCCATCATTTCGCTGACGTCGACAACGGAGTCCACGCCGGTGCCTTCCAGAGTGATGTGCTCAGGACGGACACCCAGAACAATCTCCTGCTCCTCAACGCCGTTGGCGGTCAGAGCCTTCTTCTTGTCCTCAGACAGCTCGACAGTCAGGTTGGCAAGCTGAACGGCATACTTGCCGCCGACCTTGACCAGCTTGGAGTCGAAGAAGTTCATCTGGGGAGAGCCGATGAAGCCGGCTACGAACAGGTTATAGGGATGATTGAAGACCTCCTGAGGAGTGCCGATCTGCTGGATGAAACCGTCCTTCATGATGACGATACGGTCGCCCAGAGTCATAGCCTCGGTCTGGTCGTGGGTAACATAAATAAAGGTGGTGTTGATACGCTCGCGGAGCTTGATGATCTCAGCACGCATCTGGTTACGCAGCTTGGCGTCCAGGTTGGACAGAGGCTCGTCCATCAGCATGACCTGAGGAGCACGAACGATAGCACGGCCGATAGCAACACGCTGACGCTGACCACCGGACAGAGCCTTGGGCTTACGGCCCAGGTACTGGGTGATGTCCAGAATCTCAGCGGCTTCCTTAACAGCCTTGTCGATCTGATCCTTGGGGGTACGGCGCAGCTTCAGAGCGAAAGCCATGTTGTCGTACACGGTCATGTGGGGGTACAGAGCGTAGTTCTGGAAGACCATGGCGATGTCACGATCCTTGGGGGGAACGTCGTTGACCAGACGGTCACCGATCCACAGTTCGCCCTCGGAGATCTCTTCCAGACCGGCGATCATACGCAGGGTGGTGGACTTACCACAGCCGGAAGGACCAACCAGAACGATGAATTCCTTATCAGCGATCTCGAGGCTGAACTCCTGAACAGCCACGACACCCTTTTCGGTAATCTGCAGATTGACCTTCTTTTCAGGCTCGTCGCCCTTCTTCTTTTTCTTCTTCTTGGCGTCGTCGCCGTTGTGGGGGTAGATCTTCTTGATGTTTCTAAGGGACAGACTAGACATGTTTGCACAACTCTAAGCATAAGGACTCCTCGCTTATGCTCTCACGGCTGCCGGGTAAAACAGCGGCCGCATTACGACAGGTCTCCACACTGCCGCACCGCGAGTCAGGCGGTTGTTTTTTCCTCCTTTTTTGATGAACGGTGCCTATTGTGGTGGAGTAGGCACAATCCACCTGGATAGCAATATAATACCACAACCGCAAGGCTTATGCAATGGTTTCTTCTGACAGTTTTCTACCCTCTTTTTTGGATATTTTGACCATTGATTTTCACCGTCCCACAAGATATGGAGAAAATCCTCCCCGTCATGTGAATATTTCCCTGTTTCCTGCCAATACTACCGGGGAAAAGGCGGTGATGAATTGGGGTGTTTTGTTTGTTCCACCCAAGTGGTGACCGGGGACGCGGCGGCTGTGGTTGCCGCCCGAAAACCCCGGCGGCTGCTGGTGGTGGCAGACCCTTTCTTTGAGAAAAACGGCGTGGCACGTTTCCTTTGTCAGGGAGCGGAAGCTTCGGAATTTTTCTTCGGTGTTCAGCCCGACCCCTCGGTAACACTGGCAGCGGAGGGAACACGGCTGGTGCAGGAATTTCAGCCGGACACCATCGTGGCTTTGGGCGGCGGCAGCGCCATGGACTGTGCCAAGGCGATGAAGTATTTTTCCGGCTCTCAGGCGGCATTGATCGCCATTCCCACCACCTCCGGCTCCGGGTCTGAGGTGACGGATTTCGCCATTGTGACCCACGACGGGGTGAAGCATCCTCTGGTGGATGAAGCCCTGCGCCCTCAGATGGCAGTGCTGGATGAAAAGCTGGTGGCGCAGCTTCCCAAAAGTCTGGCTGCCGATGGCGGTTTTGATGCTCTGACCCATGCGCTGGAGGCATACACCGCCACCGGACGTTCCGGTTTTACGGACTGTCTGGCACGGGAAGCCTTCCAACGGGTCTTTTCCCTGCTTCCCCGGTCGGTTGCGGGAACGCTCAGCGTCCGACTGCCGGTGCATGAAGCTGCCACCATGGCAGGGATGGCATTTACGCAGGCAGGTTTGGGGCTGTGTCATGCCCTTGCCCATGCTTTGGGAGGGTGCTTCCATCTGCCCCACGGACGGCTCAATGCCATTTTGCTCCCGGCGGTGATGGAAGTCAACGCGCCGGTGTGCGCAGACCGGTATGCCCAATTGGCGCAGAGCATCGGTCTGGAGGCACGGGCAGAAGCGGCAGGGGCAAGAAATCTGCGGTTCGCTCTTGTCAGGCTGCGGCGTTCTTTGAACCTGCCTGCGACCTTGGCAGAAGCCGGAATTTCTCCTTCAGAGGTGCAGCATCAGACGGAGGCGCTGGTGGCTGCCGCTTTGGCAGACCCCTGCTGTCAGACCAATCCGGCACCGGTGACCCGGGAGATGACACTTCAGGTTTTACAGCAGGTAACCGGTCATGGCAGATAAGCTGTTGAGTCTGGGGCTGGATGTAGGGACTACCACCTCCCAGCTGATTGTGTCGGAGCTGACGGTGGAAAACCGTGGGAGTGCCTTTACCGTACCGGAGCTTACCATTACAAGCCGGAACATTCTGTACCGCAGTCCGGTGATTTTCACCCCTCTGCTAGGAGAAAACCGTGTGGACGGAGAGGCGCTGAAGTCATGGGTGACTTCTCAGTTTCTCAGCGCCGGGATTGACCGCTCTCAGGTAGACACCGGTGCGGTGATCATCACCGGGGAAACCTCCCGAAAGGAAAATGCCCGTTCGGTACTGGAGGCGCTGTCCGGCTTTGCCGGAGAGTTCGTGGTCACCACCGCAGGGCCCCATCTGGAAAGTGTTCTGGCGGCGAAGGGATCGGGAGCGGTTGCCTTCAGCGAAGAAACCGGTCAGACCGTTCTGAACATGGACATCGGCGGCGGCACCACCAACCTTGCCCTGGTTCGCAAGGGAAAAATTCTGCGAACCGGGTGTCTGAATGTGGGCGGTCGGCTGATTCGCTATGCCCCTCAGGGAACACCCACCTACGTTTCTCCGGCACTTCAGGGAGTGACGGAAGACACCGACCCCAGACGGGTTTCCTCCCTGCTTGCCCAGGCTTTGGAGATGGCGGCAGGTCTGACGCCGGCTACGGGGCTTCTGACCGCCCTTTCCACCCGGGAGGCGGGCGCGTTCTGGGAGCCTCCGGAGCCGGGGGCGGTGATTTGCTTTTCCGGCGGCGTAGCAGACTGCATCGACCGCTCCCCTGCCCTGCTGGAGTATGGGGATTTAGGCCCGGCATTGGGGCAGGAAATCCGCAAAAGCCGTCTGTGTCAGGGGGCATACCGAACAGGTACGGAAACCATCCGTGCCACCGTCATTGGCGCAGGCTGTCACAGCACCCAGCTATCCGGCAGCACAGTCTTTGCCCGAAACGTAACCCTGCCCCTTCGGGATTTACCGGTGGTATCCTTCTCCGAAGAAGAGCAGGTTTCTCCTTCCCTTCCCCGTCTGATAAAAAGCAGAAGGCAGGCTTTGGACGGCATTCCGGCACTGAGCTTCCCGGGGTTTTCCGGTGCGTCCTACCGGCAGGTGACCGCATTGGCGGATGCTTTGGCGGAAACCGGAGAGGGACAGCCCCTTTACCTGATTTTACAGCAGGATATGGCAAAGGCTCTGGGGCAGGCACTGAGTCTGCGGCTGCCGGAAGGTCAGGAGATTTTATGTCTGGATCGGCTGAAACCGGGAACAGACAGCTATCTGGATGTGGGCAGACCGGTGGCGGATGCGTTTCCGGTGGTCATCAAAACTCTGGTGCTGGGAACGTGACACGATAGCGGCTGTACGCAAACAAAAGTATTTCTTATTTTGAAAGGATGTTTTCTTATGGACACCAATTCTCTGGGTATGATTGAAACCAAAGGGCTGATTGGGGCAATCGAGGCAGCGGATGCCATGGTAAAATCCGCAAACGTTCAGCTTGTAGGCAAGGAGCAGGTGGGCGGCGGTCTGGTGACCGTAATGGTTCGGGGCGACGTGGGTGCTGTCAAGGCTGCCACCGATGCCGGTGCGGCGGCGGCAGAAAAGGTGGGCGAACTGATCTCCGTCCACGTCATCGCCCGTCCTCACACCGAGGTGGATGCCATTTTGCCCAAGGAACGCAAGGCAGGCCCTACTGCTAAAGGCTGATGCTTTACACCGAGGAGGCTGTCAAAGCCAATATCCGCAATCGGGACGGACAGCGGGTCTTTTATCTGGGAGAGCAGGATCGCCTGACCCCCGGAGCAAGGGATTATCTGAACGCCCAGCGAATCAAAATCCTGCCGGCACAGCAGGCACGTCCTGACCACTACCGTTTGCCGGGTGGGGGTGTGCTGACGGAAAAGCCGGAATATATGACCCATCTTCACTCCAATGTGCTGGTGGACAAGACCCACCCCCGAATTGCCTTTCGGGGGGCGGTGGATACGCTGGAAGCAGAGCTTCTGACCTGTCAGGCGCAAATGCCGCCGGACATTGCCCCCCGGGTGGGGGAACTGCTTGCCCTTGCCCGGGAGCTGATTGCCTGCGAGGTGCTTTCCCGGGAGGTCAAGTGGGAGAGGCTTCTGGGAATGACGGAGGCAGAGCTGCGAAGCCGCTCCCACCGTCCTCAGGATTACTACGGCATTGCCCACTTTATGCCGGAGGCGGCTGACGGCATGGTGATTTTACTTTTGAACCGCTGCCGCTGCGCCATCCGCAGCGCGGAGCTTGCCGCGGCAAGAGCCTTTCGGGACATGGACGGCGGCTGCACCCGTGGGGATATTCTCCGGGCTCTGAACCGCATGAGCAGCGGGGCATATCTTCTGATGCTGCAGGAGAAAGCAAAACGCAGATAATTAAGGAGGCATTATTTTGAAGCCTTTGGATATGGATACGCTGGCAGAGGCGGTGATGGAGCGGCTGTTTGTCCCTCTGGAAGCCTCCGGACGGCACGTTCACGTCACCTCCCGGCAGGCGGAAATTCTCTTCGGTCACGGATTGACGGAAGATCGTCCCCTGTCCCAACCGGGGCAGTATCTCGCCAAAGAGAGGCTGACCCTGATTGGCGCGAAGGGAGAATTCCGAAACGTGGCTGTCCTCGGCCCGGAGCGGAAGGAAGCGCAGGTGGAGATTTCTCTCACCGACGGCAAGGTTCTGGGGATTACCCCACCGGTACGGCTGTCCGGTCAGGTTGCCGGTACTCCCGGCATCCGGCTGAAAGGCCCTGCCGGAGAGGTACGTCTGGAGCAGGGGCTGATGGCGGCACAGCGGCACATTCACCTTTCCCCGAAGCAGGCGGAACGTTTCGGTGTTCGGGACAAGCAGGTGGTCAGGCTGGAGACCTTTACCAGCCGCCCCGTGATTTTTGACGCGGTTGTAGTTCGGGTGCATCCTGATTTTCAGGGAGCTGTCCATCTGGACTATGACGAAGCCAACGCCTGCGGAATGGAAAAAGGAGATTGGGGGAGGATTCTCCCATGCTAAGATGTCTGCTTATCGGGAACGAGCCCCAGGGAATGCCCCAATGGCAATACGTCAGCGAGCCGCCTTACGATGCGGTGGTCATCGGCTCACTGACCTTGGGAGAGCTGCTCCATTTCCGGGAGGAACGGGTACTGCAAGCCCTCGCCGAAGGAAAAAGCGTTTACCTTTACACCCCGGGTCTTCCGGAAAGCGCAAAAAACCGTACGCTTTCCGGTTCCCTTGCCACCGCTCAACGGGAGCTGAAAAACTGGGGTGTGCTTTTCACCGACGGAAACCGTCGGCGGCTCATCACCGCTCAGGAGGCAAAGCAAATGCGGCTGGAGCACCGCTGTCCTGCCCCGGGGGCTGTGCTGACCCCCCTGGCGAAGGAAATTTTGGAGGGATCGTTTTGAAAATCGGAACTGTCACCGGCTCTGTCTGGGCAACCAGAAAAGCCGGATGTCTTATGGGACAGACCTTTTTACTGGTGGACACCGGCTGCGGACAACTGGTAGCCGCGGATCAGGTGGGCGCAGGTGCCGGAGACCGGGTACTTCTTGCCACCGGAACGGTGGCATCCCGTTACTGCATGGATGCCCCCATTGACGCGGCGGTGGTTGCCATTTTAGATCCGGAGGGCAGTCATGTCCGTCCATGAGATTATCATTGGCATCATGGCAGTATTTGCGGTACTGGGGGCGCTGGACCGCATCATCGGAAACCGTCTGGGACTGGGGAAGGAATTTGAAGAGGGCATTCTTGCCATGGGTTCTCTCGCCATCGCCATGATTGGTGTGATTACCCTCTCCCCGGTGCTGGCAGCACTGCTGAAACCGGTGGTGGTGCCGGTATACCGGTTTCTGGGGGCAGACCCTGCCATGTTCGCCGGAACCATCCTCGCCTGCGACATGGGCGGCGGCGCGCTGGCGCAGGAGCTGACGGCAGATGCCGATGCCGCCGCTCTGGGCGGTGTCATCACCGGCTCTATGCTGGGAGCTACCATTGTCTTTACCATTCCGGTTGCCATGGGCATTTTGTCGGAGAAAGACCGTCCTGCCATGGCAAAAGGGGTACTGTGCGGCATTGTTACCATTCCCGTGGGGGTGCTGGTGGGCGGTCTGGTAGCAGGCTTCCCGGCGGTAATGGTGCTGAAAAATCTGATTCCCATCGTCATCATCGGGGTACTGATTGCCCTTGGACTTTGGAAGGCAGAAAAGTGGATGATCAAAGGCTTCGCCATCTTCGGAAAACTCATCGTGGCTCTGATTACGGTGGGGTTGGCGGCTGCCATTGTGGAGGCGCTGACGGGGTTTGCCATCATCCCGGGGATGAATCCCATCGAAGACGGCTTCGCCATCGTGGGGGAAATCGCCATTGTTCTGGCAGGTGCGTTTCCTCTGGTATCTCTGCTGACGAGGCTGCTGAAAAAGCCCCTGATGAAGCTGGGCGGTCTTTTGGGCATCAACGACACCGCCGCAGGGGGGCTGGTTGCCAGCCTCGCCAACTCCATCGCCACCTTCTCCATGGTCAAGGACATGGACGAACGGGGCAAGGTGGTGAACATTGCCTTTGCTGTTTCCGCGGCTTTTGTATTCGGTGACCATCTGGGATTTACCGCAGGGTTTGCTCCGGAGCTGCTGGGTGCCATGATTCTGGGGAAGCTGGCAGGGGGTATCACCGCCGTAGCCGCGGCTCTGTGGCTGACACGGAAAACTTGACCTTTTGGGGGTAACCATGAAACTATCAACCACATTATTGGGAAAAACCTACACATTCCGGGATTTGAAGGACGTGCTTGCCAAAGCCAACGAAGAAAAGACCGGCGACAAGCTGGCAGGGCTGGCGGCAGAATCCGCACAGGAGCGGATTGCCGCCAAGGTGGTACTGTCCGCGGTGACCTTGGGAGAGCTTCGGGAGCATCCCGCTGTTCCTTATGAGGAAGACGAGGTTACGAGAATCATTCAGGATGATGTCAACGAAACCGTCTACAACCGCATTCGGGGCTGGACAGTAGCGGAACTTCGGGAGTGGATTTTGTCCGAAACCACCTCCGGTGACGATATCCGCAAACTCAGCCGTGGGCTGACCGCAGAGATGATTGCGGCGGTGTGCAAGCTGATGAGCAATCTGGATTTGATTTACGGCGGCGCAAAAATTACCGTCACCGCCCACTGCAACACCACCATCGGACTCCCCGGCACGCTGTCCTGCCGGCTGCAACCCAACCACACCACCGACGACCCGGAGGGCATCACCGCCTCCACTTTGGAGGGACTGAGCTTCGGTGCGGGAGATGCGGTCATCGGTTTGAACCCGGTGACGGATTCTCCGGAGCAGGCTGGAAAAATCCTCCGTCGGTTTCAGGAAATCAAGGAGCATTGGCAAATTCCCATACAGATTTGTGTCCTTGCCCACGTCACCACCCAGATGCAGGCAGTGCGGCAGGGTGCGCCCTGCGACCTGATTTTCCAGTCCATTGCCGGAAGTCAAAAGGGCAACGAAGCCTTCGGCTTCAACGCCGATACACTGGAGGAAGCCCGTCAGCTTCTGCTCCGCCACGGCACAGCGGAAGGGCCGAATGTGATGTATTTTGAGACCGGTCAGGGCTCAGAGCTTTCCTCCAATGCCCACCACGGCACCGATCAGGTAACCATGGAGGCACGGTGCTATGGCTTTGCCAAGCGGTTTTCCCCCTTCCTTGTCAACACGGTGGTGGGATTTATCGGCCCGGAATATCTCTACGACTCCCGTCAGGTAACCCGGGCAGGTCTGGAGGATCATTTCATGGGCAAGCTCACCGGAGTATCCATGGGCTGCGACTGCTGCTACACCAACCACATGAAAGCCGACCAGAACGACATTGAAAATCTGGCTTCCCTGCTGACGCTGGCAGGCTGCAACTACTTCATGGGCATTCCCCATGGGGACGATATCATGCTCAACTATCAGACCACCGGTTTCCGTGAAACCGCCACATTGCGGCAGCTTACCGGAAAGACCGCCATTCCGGAATTCCAGACATGGCTGGAAACCATGGGATTTTTGGAAAACGGCATCCCCACCAGGAAATTCGGGGACGGTTCAAGTTTGCTGTTTTAAGGAGAATGCTATGAATAAGGAACAACTCGCCGCATTGGTGGCTGAGATTTTGAGCCATCCCGAGCCTATGGTCAAAGGCGGCGACTACAAGCCCGCCGCTCCCGGCCCCAGTCAAAAGGACGCAGGCTTTCAGGACGGGGATTTTGTGCCGGACATCACGGCTTTGAATCTTCGCAAGCTCTACCTGACAGAGAACCCGTCAAACAAAGACACCTTCGCCGCCATGAAGGAAAAGACACCGGCACGGCTTGGCTCCGGTCGGGCAGGAACACGGTACAAAACCCTGACCATGCTCCGCTTCCGTGCTGACCACGCGGCTGCGCAGGATGCGGTGTTTTCTCAGGTCAGCGAGGATTTTCCCAAAGAAAACGGAATGCTTTCTTTGCAGACCCGTTGCCGGAGCAAGGACGAATATCTGACCCGTCCGGATTTGGGTCGTTGCTTTGATGAAGAAAATCAGGCGCTTTTGAAGCAGAATTTCCCTGCACCCCCCAAGGTTCAGCTTGTGGTGGGCGATGGGCTTAGTTCCGCTGCCATCACCGCCAATGCCATGGACTGTCTGGCTGCCCTGACCGACGGACTGAAGCTGCGTCACATCGATTTTGCGCCCCCGGTCTTTGTCCGCTACTGTCGGGTCGGCGCCGGAGACGCGGTGGGAGATGTCACCGGCTGTGAACTGGTGTGCGTACTGGTGGGAGAACGCCCCGGTCTGGTGACGGACAAGAGTATGTCCGCCTACCTGACCTACAAGCCCCACTCCGGAGTCAACGAGTCCAGCCGCACGGTGATTTCCAATATCCACACTCAGGGGACACCGGCGGTGGAAGCCGGGGCGCACATTGCCGGTGTGATCGAAACCATTCTTCAGCGAAAGGTTTCCGGTGTGGGACTGTATCAGGAGGCAACGAGATGATCCCCGTAAAGGTACTGGCGGTGCGGTATCTTCCCAATGCCTCCCGGGAGCTGTGCCGGGGTTTGGGTGTGTCGGAGGATACCCCTTCTCTGGGTCTTCTCACCACCGACAGCGACGATGCCACCTATATCGCACTGGATGCCGCCACCAAAGCGGCAGAGGTTACCGTGGGCTATGCCCGTAGTTTTTACGCAGGGGCTGCCAATGCCTCCACACCCTATGCCGGTGAAGTCATCGGCATTTTGGCAGGGGCGACTCCGGGGGCAGTACGCAGCGGCATGGAGGCGGCGCTGGATACCCTGAAACAGATTGGCTTTGAAGAGGAAGCCGGTGTTCCGTATCTTGCCCACACCGTCAGCAGCAGCGGCAGCTTTCTCAGCGCTGAGGCAGGGGTTTCTCAAGGGGAAGCGCTGGCATATCTCATTGCGCCGCCGCTGGAGAGTATGTATGCGCTGGATGCGGCACTGAAGTCGGCAGACGTAAAGTTATGTAAACTATATTCCCCTCCCAGCGAGACAAATTTCGGCGGTGCTTTGCTTACCGGCACCCGCTCTGCCTGCGCCGCCGCCTGCGATGCTTTTTCCCAAGCCGTAAAATCCGTGGCACACCGCCCGCTGGAAGAATAGAAGCAACGCGGAGAACAAATATTCATAATGATTACTTTGACTGGGGTTGACAAAATGCAGTTTGATCAGGATCTTTCTGCCCGGCAGGAGGCACGGGTACTTTGCCGGGAGGCTTTGGCGGCGCAGCGGGTGCTGCGTACCATGTCCCAAAAGCAATTGGATGCCATTACCGAGGCAATTGCCGCCGCTTTTGAGCAGGAGGCGCAGTCCCTTGCCGCTGCGGCTGTGGAGGAGACCGGCTTCGGCAATGTGCCGGACAAGGTGACCAAAAACCGTTTCGCCTCCCGAAGGGTTCTGGGTGCCATTCGGGAGATGAAAACCGTAGGCATTCTTCGGGAGCATCCGGAGGAAAAGCTCTGGGAGGTGGGAGTACCGGTGGGGGTGATTGCCGCCATTGTTCCCAGCACCAACCCCACCTCCACGGTATGCTACAAGGCTTTGATTGCTCTGAAATCCGGCAATGCCATTGTGTTTTCTCCCCATCCCAAGGCGCTGAAATGCACCCTGAAGGCGGTGGAGATTGTTGCCCGGGCAGCTCAGGCAGCAGGCGCGCCCGGGGGAAGCATCGGCTGTCTGAGCATCGGTGCTATGGCAGGGTGTCAGGAACTGATGGCTGCCCCGGAGGTCAGTCTGATTCTTGCCACCGGCGGCCCCGGAATGGTCAGAGCCGCCTACTCCTCCGGCAAGCCTGCCATCGGTGTGGGTGCCGGCAACGGCCCTGCCTATATCCACCACAGTGCCGACGTTGAGCAGGCACTTACGCACATTCTGCGCTCCAAGAGCTTTGATAACGGCACCGTCTGCGCATCGGAGCAGAGCATCATTGTGGAAAAGCCCATGGAAGCACAAGTGCGGCAGGTTGGCAGCCGTATGGGTTTTTATTTCATGGACACCAAAGAAGCAGGCTCTCTTGCCAAGCTGCTGTTTCGTCCCAACGGCACGCTGAACCCGAAAATCGTAGGTAAACGTGCCACGGAGCTTGCCAGCATGGCTGGCTTTACCGTCCCGGCAGCCACCAAGGTACTGGTAGCCCGGGAGCAGGAAGCAGGGCCTACCCGTCCTTACTCCATGGAAAAGCTGTGTCCGGTGCTGGCGTTCTTTGTTATGGACAGCGAGGATGCGGTACTGGAAAAGGCAATCGAAGTCCTCACCCATGAAGGAAGCGGCCACACCTTTGCCATGCACTGCACCGACGAGGGAGTCATTCGTCGGTTTGCCCTGCAAATTCCGGTGTCCCGTTTTCTGGTGAACACCCCTGCGGCGCTGGGCGGCATTGGGGCAACCACCGGACTGTTCCCTGCCCTGACGCTGGGCTGCGGTGCGGTGGGCGGCAGCAGTTCTTCCAACAATATCTCCCCTCTGGATCTTATTAACATCCGTCGGGTGGCATGGGGCAAGGACGAACCGGTCAGCACCCCTGCCGACTGCGATCTGGTCTCCATGCTGACAGAACGCATCCTGCAAAGGCTGAACGCAAGATAAATTGTTGTTTGAAGTTCAATTACGCATATGTCACTTGCCTCTCCCTATGGGAGAGGTGCCCCCGAAGGGGGCGGAGAGGGCATCGTGATTTTCTTAAAGAAAATAACATCGCCGCAGGTGATAACGACACATTTTCCTGAAAATCAGAAAAATTCTAACATTTTTCTGATTGCCCTCTCAGTCACGCCTTGCGGCGTGCCAGCTCTCCCAAAGGGAGAGCCAAGTCGCCTGTGTTGTAAGTTGAACAACAATTTATCCTTCCGGAGTATTTGCCGGTTTTGGGGGAATTTTGCTTTTTCTTATTGACAAATTCCTGCTTTCATGGCTATAATGGTTTTGTATATTGTAAAAGCTGCGAAGAGGAGAGTAGGTTCAAAGTACCGTTCAGAGAGCCCCGGTTGGTGGAAAGGGGTACGGGAGGGTGGACTGAACATGGCCTTGGAGCTGGAGTGTCGATATTCAGGCGCTCCCGGGTTCGCCCGTTAACGCGTTTTGAGGCAGAGAGTTTTCTCTGTGAACCAAGGTGGTACCGCGATTCTACGTCGCCCTTGTATGCAACAAGGGCGGCGGTTTTCTTTCAGGAGGTTATTATTATGTGCAAGAATTGTAAAGGCAAGTACTACATCACCACCCCCATCTACTACCCTTCTGCCAAGCTGCACATCGGTCACAGCTACTGCACCGTGGCTACCGATGCCATGGCACGGTATAAGCGGCTGAGAGGGTACGACGTTCTGTTCCTCACCGGCACCGACGAGCACGGTCAGAAGATTGAGGACAAGGCGAAGGAAGCCGGTGTTACCCCCCAGCAGTATGTGGACAACATCGTACTGGGTGAGGGCGGTGTTCTGGATCTGTGGAAGCTGATGAACATTTCCTATGACCGTTTCATCCGCACCACCGACGATTATCACGTCGCCGCCATCCAGAAGATTTTCAAGCGGATGTACGAAAACGGTGACATTTATAAGGGTAAGTACGTAGGCAAATACTGCAAGCCCTGCGAGAGCTTCTGGACGGAGAGCCAGCTCAAGGACGGCAAATGTCCCGACTGCGGACGGGATGTGCAGGATGCGGAGGAAGAGGCTTACTTCTTCCGTCTGAGCAAGTATGCCGACCGGCTGCAGGATCTGCTGGAGAATACCGACTATCTGGAGCCCCGGAGCCGTGTCAACGAGATGGTCAACAACTTCATCAAGCCCGGTCTGGAGGATTTGTGTGTCAGCCGTACCAGCTTCACCTGGGGTGTGCCGGTGGACTTTGACCCCGGTCACGTGGTTTACGTCTGGATTGATGCTCTGTTCAACTATATGACCGCTCTGGGCTTTGAAAACGACAAGTACAACGATTTGGAGGCTTTCTGGCCTGCAGACGTGCATTTCGTGGGTAAGGAGATTGTCCGCTTCCACTCCATCATCTGGCCTGCCATGCTGATGAGTCTGGATCTGCCCCTGCCGAAGAAGGTTTACGGTCACGGCTGGCTGAATTTCAACGGTGAGAAGATGAGCAAATCCCGTGGCAATGTGGTAGACCCCTACCTGCTGTCCCAGCGGTTTGGCGTGGATGCCCTGCGTTTCTTCCTGCTGCGCACCTTCCCCTTCGGTTCTGACGGCAACTTCACCAACGAGCTGCTGATTTCCATCATCAACGTGGATCTTGCCAACGATCTGGGCAATCTGGTCAGCCGTACCACCGCCATGAGCCAGAAGTATTTTGGCGGCGCTCTGGGTAAGGGCGGCGAAGCCGCTGAGCTGGACGAGAGCCTGAAGGTGCTGGCTGCCGAGGTCATCGAAAACTACGCAAAGCAGATGGATGCTTTCCAGTTCTCCAATGCGCTGAACGAAGCCTTCCGCCTGATTGGCAGAGCCAACAAGTATATCGATGAGACCACCCCCTGGATTCTTGCCAAGAGCGAGCAGACCATGCCCAGACTGCTCACTGTGATGAAGAACTTGTGCGAGTGCATCCGCATTGCCGCCATTCTCATCACCCCCATCATGCCCGATACCGCCAAGGCAATCTTTGATCTGCTGGGTGTTGCGGAAACCGCCCGGGGCTGGGATGCTCTGTGCTACTGCGCAGATGCCGATGCCTGCTGGAACACCATCACCGGTGCGCCTCTGTTCCCCCGGATCGATGTTGAGAAGGAGCTTGCCGCTCTGGAGGAGCTGAGCAAGCCCGCTCCCGTTGTAGAGGAAGACCCCCTGCCGGAAAAGCTGCCGGAAATCGCTTTTGACGATTTCTGCAAGGTGGAGATGACGGTGGTGAAGGTTCTGACCTGCGAGAAGGTGAAAAAGAGCGAAAAGCTGCTGAAGTTCACCCTGAATGACGGCACCGGCGAGCCCCGTCAGATTCTCTCCGGCATTGCCAAGTATTACGAGCCGGAGCAGCTCATTGGTAAAACTCTGGTGGCAGTCACCAATCTAGCTCCCCGGAAGATGATGGGTCAGCTTAGCTGCGGTATGCTTCTGTCCGCTGAGCGCGGTGATAAGCTCCATCTGGTAATGCTGGACGATGCCGTGCCGGCAGGCGCCCGTCTTGTGTAATATTTTCCTTGACAAGCTCCCTGAATTTACCCTATAATGAGACTATCGAATATTAACAGGAGGTAAACCGATATGCCTATTTGTCCTTCCTGCGGCACTGAGAATTCCGCAAATAACACTTTCTGCCCCAAGTGCGGCACGACTCTGTCCTCCGCTTCCGGCAACGCTGCCCCCGTTTGGGAAGCCCCCGCTTCCAACTCCACTCCCGTCTGGGATGCCTCCCCTGAGCACGTTGCTGCTGTTGCCAGTGCCATGGGCGATGACTACGGCAAGCAGGATGCCCCCGTAATTTTCGTCCCCGGCGGCGATGAGACCCCCGTTTCCGACAATTCCGGCGGCCGCGTCCACAAGCCCATCAACGGTTCCCCTGTGGACACCCTGCCCACCCAGTCCCGAATTATGGGCCTGATCTCCATGATTTGCGGCATCTGCTCCGCCGCCATGTTCTGGATGTTCAGCGGCTTCTACTTAAGCCCCGTTGCCATCATTCTGTCCATCATGGCAAACAAGAAGAACACCAGCACCGTCAAGAACAGCAAAGCAACCATCGGTATGGTTACCGGCATCATCGGCGCCGTACTGACTCTGTTCATGGTCATCGCCATATCCGAAGGTTAATCCAATTCCGAAAACGACGTGCTCCGGCACGTCGTTTTTTTACTCCCGGTAAGGTAAATTGTTGTTCCCCTTTCTCTTTCCCATCGGCGGAATTCCACTTTTTTCTTGACATATGTGGCTGTTCCACCCTATAATATAGAAAACACATCCATCCCTGAACCCAAAGGAGGTTTTCTTTATGTCTGTTTGTCCCAACTGTATGGCCAATAATCCCGACGGCATTGCTTACTGCCCCCATTGCGGTGCGGCTCAGAGCGAGAAGCCTGCGTGGCAGTCTGAGCCGGTGGTTGTTACCCAGCCCGAGCCTGTTGTCGTAACGGCGCCGGAGACTCCCGTCTGGCAGTCCAATCCCGATCCCAAGCCGGAGCAGGTCGCTCCCATCGCATGGCAGGATCCGGTACAGAGCGGTGATCGTGTTGTCCCTCAGGAGCCGGTCTCTCCCGTCCCCTGGCAGACACCCCAGAACCAGACCCCCGTTTACACAGACCATGTTCCCGGTCAGCCCACCCAAGTCCCCCGCAGTGCAAGGATTCTTTCCATCATCTCCATGGCTTGCGGTATTGCCTCCCTTGCTTTCTTCTGGGCAGGTATGGGCGCTGTCATGCTGGGCATTGCCGCTCTGGTTCTCAGAGGCATTGCCACCAAAAAGGGCGCCCAGAGCAACGGTATGCTCCGTGCCGGTCTGATTACCGGTATCTTCGGCATTATCCTCGGTGCGATTTTCATGGTTGTAGGCGGACTTATTGATCTGTTCTCCTTCGTTGAATACGCCACAGAGGATCCCTTCGACTACGACTACTATATGTACTAAAAAATGCCCCACCGCCTTTTCAGGCGGTGGGGTTTTTCAGAGGAAGGAAAAACGATCAGGAACAAAAATCCAGAGGGTCGACGCTTTCGTCATTGCAGCTTACGCTGAAATGAACATGATCACCGATGGCAGACTCCATAACCGCTGTTCTGCTGACATAGCCAATGGTCTGACCCAGCTTGACCACATCTCCGGTTTTGACCTCCAACGCATCATCCAGACTGGCATAGGTGGTGACATAGCCACCGTCATGACGGATGACCACGGTGGTACCCATGGTATCGTCCTGATAAGTGGTATACACCGTTCCTTCCGCTGCCGCGCAGACGGGGCTGCCGGCTTCCGCGGCGATGTCGATGCCGTCATGGACACGCCAGTCCCGGGTTGTGGGATTGTAGCAAAGGGTATCCATGGCATAGCCTACCACCGTTTCCCCGGAAAGGGGCAGTCCGGTTTTCAGAGGCTTTTGGGTCGTTCCCTGAGTCGGCTCGGTGGCGACAATCTCCACATTGGGAGAGTCTGCGTTCAGGGACTCGCCTCCGTTTTTGTCAGGGTTGGCATGGCGGTAATACAGATAGCCGGAGATCCCGATGGCAACTGCACACAGGATCAGGGCTATGTAGTAGCCCTTACCGGCAAAGCTCCGTGCGCCGAATTTTCTTTTGTTCATATAAGCACCTCCGAGGTCTATTATTGCCCCGATTACGGAAAATATACCCTCAGGAGGAAGAAAAAACACGAAGCCATCCATCCGGAGTGCTTCGTGTTTTCATGTTAATCAAACTTCTTTGCGTAGCCGCAGCGGCGGCACAAATCTTCCGTGGGAGTGCGGCGGCGGAAACCCTCTGCCATGGCTTTGGCTCTGGGAGAGGACAGAATATCCTGCGCATCCTGGAGGAAGATGTTCCCAAGGCTGATGCCCCCATCACTATCCAGACAGCATGGCACCACCGTTCCGTCGCAAAGGATGCCAAACTGATTTTTTAAGCCGTAGCAATACACACTTTCCGACTGCACCGGAGCATTTTTGTCCGGCCATTCAAACCGATCTCCCCATTCCAGAAACAGCCGCTCCCCAAGGCGGTAACCCCGGGTATTTTCCGTCCACGGCTCCGGGAACAGGGTGCGAAGCTGCTCCAGAATGACCTCATTTCTTCCGCCATCGTGCCCCCGGTTCCACAGCCGCAGGCATACGATTGTTCCCCGACGGGTCGCCTCGGAAGCAAAAGCGGCAATTCCGGAAAGATAGCGAAAGCACTCCTCCTCAGTGCCGTTTTCAAAGCTGTGGACGGAAATATTGACCTTATGCACAGGACACTCCAGCAGGGCGTTTCCCCTTGTGGGCAAAAGCGTACCGTTGGTGGTCAGGATGGACAGATACCCCCGCTGTGCCGCCATCCGCAAAAACTCCGGCAGCTCCGGGTGGGTCAGCGGCTCTCCCATCAGGTGATAATAAAGGTATCGGGTATGTCCGGCAAGGCGGTCAAGCACCAAAGAAAATTCCTCCCGACTCATCCGTCGGGGCGGTCGGTTACAACCATGGCAAAAAGAACAGCTCAGATTGCAGATATTCGTAATTTCCACATAGACCCGTGCGTACATAATTCCCCTCCCCTGTCTTGAGATTTGGATGATGAAAACAGAAGCTGCCGCAAATGCGTTTTGCGGCAGCTTCTGAATTTTCCAGTTAAATTGCCCGGGAGATGACCTGAGCGCTTCGGCTGAGACCGGGAATATCCTGCGCTTCCAGAGCTTTCAGAATATTGGCAGCGGTGGGCTTGCCCTCCACCTCAGACAGAATACTCCGTACCGCACTGCTGCCGCACAGATGATACAGCGCCGCGCACAGCATTTTGGCTTCTAAATCCGTGACACCCTGCTTCTTTGCCTGGTTCATATAGGCTTCCAGCCGCTTCTCCATCCGCTTGTTCTGCACACGGATGCCCTGCTTGGAGGACAAAATGGCACGGATACATTCGTACTTTTCAGAACCCTCACTGAGAAGGTAGGTATCCCAGTCGGCATTATCCAAATCCCAGCCGATTTCTGCGGTATCCAGCTTTTCAAAGGCAGCTTCATCGGCGCTGCGGATTTCCTTCAGAAGTGCCTGAGCATCGGTGCCGTACCACTGACCGCAGCCCATCGCCATGGACTGACCGAAGAAGGTGCTGATATGGTCGTAAGTTTCCCCGTCACCGGTTTCCAGCGCGGCGACCGCCTTACGAAGAACTGCCATCTGCTCCGCGGTGGCTCCGGCGGAGTTGGTCTTCACCGGCTCCGGTGTGGGTGTTTCCACCACCAGAGGCTTGGTGGGCTTGACCGCTGTGGAAGTGCCGGAATAATTGGGAGAGCAGATATACACAATATATGTATTGGTAATGGGATAGGACAGCTCCGCGACCTTGCCGCCGTTGGTGGTAGAGCCGGTGCCGCCGATGTTGCCCTCGATGGTGTAGACCTTACCGTTGGCATAGCCGGTAACAATACCAACATGGTTGGTGGTGCGCTTATTCCGGCTGGACTTGAAGTAAATCAGGTCGCCTGCCTGAGGGGTATACTCCCCTTTCTCCACGGATTTCCGGGAGTGGGCAAGCCCACGGTCATAAAACCACTGCAGACCGTTGGGGGTGAAGGAGTGTCTGGGGATGACGTTTTCACTGATGCCTGCCTGACGGGCGCACCAGGAAGCGAACATAGCACACCACATATCCTGAGCGCCGTACCAGTAGCCGTACTCAGTGAAGTTGACACCGCCGAAAATCTCACCGGAAAGCTGATTGGAGGAGCCGCCCTCCTGATAGCCCACCTGAGATTTTGCAATATTAACAAGATCGGTACGGGCATCGCCGGTGAGGTTGACCTGAAGCAGTGCCTGATAGTACTTGCCGGACATATAAGACTTGGAACCTGTGTAGTTTACAGCCTTGGCTTCCCGGCTCAGACCGGGCACAAGCACGGACACGCTCAGCACCAATGCCAGTGCCGCGGATGCGATTTTCTTGAACATAGACAGTATTCCCTTCTGAAATTAGATGGGGGACTCTTACAAAAAGATTACATTCTGTAACAGATTATACACCTATTTCAAAAAAAGTCAAGGAAAACTTAAAGCAAACCGTGATTTAGACCACAAAATAAAACTTTCCTGCCACTACTTCGATTATAAAATGAATATTTTCTGTAACTGTCAGGGGGGATGCATATTCTGCCGTCTTTGGCAAATACTACTTGCGAACATTCCGGGCATCGTCCCGAACCATTACAGGAGGTTTTGCCAATGCTTCATAAGCGTATTTTATGTGGGGTGCTGTGTGCCATGCTCTGTCTGGGGCTTGCCGGCGGCGCCATTGCTCTGGAGGTGGATTGCGATGAGGTCTACTGCTTCCGGAACGAGGACTTTTCATCCGATACCCTCACCGGGATCTGCATTACCGGTCTTCCCGATACCAAATCCGGTACGGTAATGCTGGGCAGCCGTGTTTTACGCTGCGGCGATATTCTCACCGCCGAACAACTGCAGCAGATGACCTTCCATCCCCTGCTGAGTGAAACAGACCGGGAAGCGGTGGTGACCTATCTTCCCATTTATTCTGACCGTGTGGAAAAGGATGCGGTGATGACCATCTCCATCCGTGGGAAAGAGGACAAAGTGCCCGTGGCGCAAAACAGCACCATGGAAACCTACAAAAATCTCCCCAACACCGGAAAGCTGAACGCTTCCGACCCTGAAGGGGAGGCACTGAAGTATACGGTTACCCGTCAGCCCAAACGGGGCAGCGTGAGCATTTCTCCCGACGGCAGTTTCACCTACACTCCCAAGAAGAACAAAGTCGGTACGGATTCCTTCACCTATACCGCTGCTGACCCCTCCGGGAAGGTTTCCCGGGAAGCCACGGTGACCATCGAGATTCTCAAACCCACGGATGCCGCCCAATATACCGACACCGTAGGTAAGCCCTGCCGTTTTGCCGCGGAATGGATGAAAAACACCGGACTGTTTGTAGGCGAAGAAGTTGCCGGCGCAGCCCGTTTCCAACCGGAAAAGCAGGTGAGTCGGGGAGAATTTCTGACCATGCTGGTAGAAGTGCTGGGAATTCCCAAGGAAGAAGGGGCGCAGGAGACCGGCTTTACCGATGAAGCTCCCGACTGGCTCAAGCCCTACCTTGCCGCCGCTCTGCGCTGCGGAGTCACGGAGCGCTGGCCGGAGCAGGGAGTCTTCGGTGCCAACGAAACGATGGAGGGTGCGCAGGCGGCACTGCTGGTGCAAAACGCATTGGATTTGAGTGTATCCACCGGCGCAGGCAAGGAAAATGACAGCGATTTGCCGGTTTGGGCAAGCGATGCCATTACCGCCATGGCAGAAAACGGCATTACGCTGAATGCCACCGAACCTCTAACCCGTGGAGATGCAGCAATGCTGCTGTATCAGGTGAAGCAGCTAAAGCAGAGCCTTGTCAATCGGGAAGTGTATTAACAGCATTTTTTCTGTACAAGAATAAATTGTTGTTTGAAGTTCGATTACGCATACGCCACTTGCCTCTCCCTTTGGGAGAGGTGCCCCCGAAGGGGGCGGAGAGGGCATCGTGGTTTTCTTAAAGAAAATCACATCGCCGCAGGCGATAACGACACATTTTCCTGAAAATCATAAAAATTCTAACATTT
>JAFULI010000053.1 GCA_017473455.1 Oscillospiraceae bacterium | reverse complement strand
AGTTCAATTACGCATATGTCACTTGCCTCTCCCTATGGGAGAGGTGCCCCCGAAGGGGGCGGAGAGGGCATCGTGATTTTCTTAAAGAAAATCACATCGCCGCAGGCGATAACGACACATTTTTCTGATTGCCCTCTCAGGCACGCCTTACGGCGTGCCTGCTCTCCCAAAGGGAGAGCCAAGTCGCCTGTGTTGTAAGTTAAACAACAATTTATCGTTTATTTACGGCGGATAAAGCATTCTCTCTTCGGATCTGCCGGGGCGATAAAAAAGCTGAGCCTTTCCGCAATTCGGGAAAGGCTCAGTTTATATTCCGGTTATCAGCCCTCAAAGTCGCCGTCTACAGCGACTACGGTGGTTGTATCCTCAGGGTCGAAATCGTCGTCGGTAACACCGCCATCGTTGCCGAAGGGCAGACGGCCCAGCAGCTTCTTGCACCATGCGGCAATCTTATCACCGTAGGCAATGGCAACGAAAATCAGACCGGCAACCACCACGATGGCTGCGGCAATCTTCAAAACTACGCCAACAGCGTTCGTACTCATAGACATATAACCTCCTCTTTTAATCTGGTTGCTATCAGTATAACCAAAATCGGGGGAAAAAGCAACTATAATTTTTGTTCCCCGATATCCCACAGACCACGGACACTGACCTCTCCGGAGCTGACCCATTCGGTATGCCCGTCGGAGAACCGAACCTGCAGCGCACCGCTTTCGTCCATTGCCAAAGCTTTGCCGGTGCGGACAGTTTCAGCGCCAATGACCCGAACCTCTGCCCCAAGGGTCACGCAGTCCCTGCGGTAACGGTTCAACATTTCCTCTTTTCCACTGAAAAGACTGCGGTTCATCCTTTCCAAATGCACCAGTATTGCCGCCGCCAGCGCATGGACATTTATCGGATGCCCCAAAACGTCCTCCAACGAGCAGACGATCGGGCGCAGATCTTCGGGGAAGACGCAGTTTTGGCAATTCAGACCGATACCGATGACCGCATAATCCACCAATCCTTCCGAAGTAAAGGACAGCTCCGTTAAAATCCCTGCCAGCTTTTGCTTTTGGGCAACCAAATCGTTGATCCATTTAATCCCCGGACGAAAACCGGTGACTTCCTCCACGGCATCGCACACTGCTACTGCTACGGCGCAGGTCAGATGCATCAGGGCTTCCCCACGGCATCCGGGACGTAAAATCACACTCATATAGATTCCGCCGCCGTCAGGGGAGTGGAACTGCCGCCCTAACCGACCCCGTCCCGCGCTTTGGTGCTTTGCAATTATTGCAGTCCCTTCCGGTGCGCCGGCAGCGCCAAGCTCTTTCAAAAGAGAATTGGTGGAGCTGACGGTGTCCATGATTTGAATCCGTTCACGCCATGGATGGTCATGGGGGAGAAAGGTTAAAATCTCCTGCTTCATCCCAGCCGCTCCTTTACAGCGGCAATGAAACGGGGGTCAGTACCGCAGCAGCCGCCAAAGACGGTGGCACCCATATTGCGGCATTGAGCGAGGATATCCCCGAATTCTTCCGGCTCCATGGGGTAGTGGGGAAGGTTATCCGCCCCAATCACCGGAATGCCTGCGTTGGGCTTGGCAATCAGAGGGCCTCTGACACTGCGGCGGAGCTTGCTGACCAGATAGGGTGTCATCATGTCCGCGGCAACGCAGTTAAAGCCCACCGCCGCGGCACCGGCATCCTCCAGCTCCCGAAGAACCGCACCGGCATCCCGTCCGGAAAACAGAGAGCCGTCGGACTGCATGGTGAAGGTGTAAAGCACCGCTTCCGCCCCTTCCAGCTCCGCGGCGGTGAGAATGGCTTCCGCCTCCAGAGGATACATCAGAGTTTCAGCCGCCAGAAGGTCAGCCCCTCCGGCAAGCAGCCCTTTGATTTGGCGGCGGTAGTTTTCCACCAGCAGGTCAAAATTGCCTTCGTCAAAGCTGTCGGTAAAGGCAGCCAAAGTGGTCAGGTTGCCAGCCACCAGACATTCCGGGCAGGCGCTTCGGGTCAGGCGGACAAGCTGTTCGTTGATTTGCTCCGTATCTTCCGCAAGCCCTACCCGTTCCAGAGCAATGGGCTGAGCCTGAAAGGTGGGGGCATAAAGAATCTGAGAACCGGCATCCCGATAGCTTTGCTGCAGGGAAATCAGAGCCTGAGGATTTTCCAGTATCCATTTTTCCGTACAGCAGCCCCGGGGCATTCCGGCTTTCTGTAAATTCGAACCGGTGGCACCGTCCAGAAACCGCACTCCGGAAGCAAATTTTTCCTGTAATTCTTCCCGTGTAAGCATAGTTCACCTCAAAAATGGTATTATGCTGTCATTATACTCCCATCGGGAAAATATTGCAACCAATATTGACGAGTTGGATAAAATCTGCTACTATATCTAAAAATAAGGGAAAAGGAGCGTGTTTTGTATGAAAAAAACCGTTTTGAGAGAATATGCCCGTCTGATTGTCCGCACCGGTATCAATGTCCAAAAGGGGCAGGATGTGCTGGTGATGGCGGATCTGGATCAGCCGGAATTTGTCAAACTGGTGGTGGAGGAGTGCTACAAGGCAAAAGCACGGGAAGTCACCGTCCAGTGGAGCTATCAGCCCCTGCAGAAGCTCCATGCCCGTTACCAAAGTGTCAAGACCCTTGGTACTGTTCCTCAGTGGCAGAAAGCCCGTCAGCAGCATTACTGCGATACGCTGCCCTGCCGCCTTTACCTGATTTCCGAAGACCCCGACGGTCTGAAGGGTGTCAATACTGCCAAGCTGGCAAAGGCACGGCAGCTTTCCTATCCCATCCTCAAGCCCTATATTGACGACCGGGACGGCAAGCAGCAGTGGTGCATTGCCGCGGTTCCCGGTGTGGCATGGGCAAAGAAGGTATTCCCCGGTCTTCCCAAGGGTAAGGCTGTGGAAAAGCTCTGGGAAGCCATCCTTGCCACCTCCCGGGTGGGGGAGGATGCCATCAAGGCATGGGAAGAGCATAATGCGGAGATTCACAGCCGCTGCGACTACCTGAACAGCCTGCATATCCGCCGGCTGCACTATACCGCCGACAACGGCACCGACCTGACTGTGGGCATGATTCCGGAGGCGATGTTCTGCGGCGGTGCGGAAACCAGCCGTCAGGGAATTGTGTTCAACCCCAACATCCCCACGGAGGAGTGCTTCATCTCTCCCATGAAGGGTCAGGCAGAGGGCATCGTTTATTCCACCAAGCCCTTGTCCTACGAAGGTCAGCTCATCGAGAATTTCTCCATGCGTTTTGAAAACGGCAAGGTGGTGGAAGCCCACGCGGAAAAGGGCGAGGAACTGCTGAACACCATGCTTTCCATGGATGAGGGTGCTTCCTATCTGGGAGAGTGCGCTCTGGTACCCCAGCAAAGCCCCATCTGCCAAAGCGGTCTGCTGTTCTACAGCACCCTGTTCGATGAAAATGCCGCCTGCCATCTGGCGGTGGGCGCAGGCTTTACCGATACCATTCGGGATCATCACAGCAAGACCCTTGCCGAGTGCCGCGCTCTGGGCATCAACGAATCCATGATTCACGAGGATTTCATGATCGGCTGTGACACCATGAATATCGATGCCATTTGCGAGGATGGCTCTGTTGTGCCGATTTTCCGAAACGGCAACTGGGCATTCTAAAAAAACACAAATTTCCGAAAAAAACACTTGCATTTCCTATTCGGATGTGCTATGATATTCGGGCGATTGAAATTGCTTAGGGTTTCTATGCCCTTTAACTGATAAGAAAGAGGTGAACGACATGAGAGAAGGCATCCATCCCAAGTACGAACAGACTACCATCCGCTGTGCCTGTGGCAACGTCTTTACGACCGGTTCCACCAAGAAGGACATCCGCGTTGAGATCTGCTCCAAGTGCCACCCTTTCTATACCGGCAAGCAGAAGCTGGTTGACACCGGTGGACGTGTTGATCGTTTCAACAAGAGATTTGGTCTGAAGTAAGCCCAAAGTCCGCACTGCGTAAGCGTGGTGCGGACTTTTTTGCGTTTTTTTGGGTCAACCGGCAATTGTCTGTTCCATACTGCGATTTTTGTGGTAGAATATCGTTAATAAGTAAGACAGAGGTCGAGGTTTATGGATAATAATTTTAATGAAATGGTGCCCGAACGGGCAGTTCTGGTGGGTTTGAATGCGGATTGCTTCACCAAAGCCCAGACCGCTACCGATGAAACTTTGGAAGAGCTGGAAGCCCTTCTGGAAACTGCCGGTGGTTTTTGCACCGGAAAAGTATTGCAAAACCGTCACACTCCCGACCCTCACAGCTTCATCGGTGAGGGAAAAGCCCAGGAGGTGCGGATGCTGGTGGAAGCCACCGCTTCTACCATGGTGATTTTTGATAACGAACTGTCCCCCGGTCATATCCGCGCGCTGGAGGAAATTCTGGGAGTTACGGTGCTGGATCGCAGTGCTTTGATTCTGGATATCTTCGCCCAGCGTGCCAAGACCAAAGAGGGCAGACTTCAGGTGGAGCTGGCACAGTACCAGTACCTGCTGCCCCGTCTTTCCGGCATGGGCAAGAGCCTTTCCCGTCAGGGCGGCGGCATCGGTACCCGTGGCCCCGGTGAAACCAAGCTGGAAAGCGACCGCCGTCACATTCGGGAGCGGATTTCCCGATTGCAGTCGGAGCTTGCCCAGGTGCGGCAGGTGCGAAGTGTCCAGCGGGAGCGGCGGATGAAAAACTCTGTGCCGGTGGTTGCCATTGTGGGCTATACCAACGCGGGAAAATCCACCCTCCTCAACCGGCTTACCGGTGCCGGCATCCCTGCCAATAACCGTTTGTTTGACACGCTGGACACCACCTCCCGTCAGCTTACGGTGTCGGATAATCTGGATGTGGTGCTTTCGGATACGGTTGGTTTTATCGCAAAGCTCCCCCACCATCTGGTGGATGCTTTTCGGGCAACTTTGGAGGAGCTGGAATATGCCGACCTGCTGCTTCATGTCATCGACTCCGCCGACCCCAATCGGGAGGAGCATATTGAGGTGGTGGACAAGCTCATTGCCAAGCTGGCAAAGCCCGGCACACCGGTGCTTCGCTGCTATAATAAAGCCGATCGGGTAGAGCCGGTCGACATCCCCATCGGGGAGGATGTGGTGGCGATTTCCGCCAAAACCGGTATGGGGATGGAGGCTCTGCTGAAGGCAATCGAAAAAGCGCTGGGTCACAGCCGCCACCATGTGGTGCTGACCCTGCCGTATTCTCAGGGTGGTTTGGTGGACACCCTCCACAAAAACGCTCAGGTGCTGAGTGTGGAGTATACCGGTGACGGAATCGTGATCGATACCGTTCTGGATCCTATCCTTTACGGACGTATGAAACTCTATATCACAAAGGAGTGCTGAGCCTTGGATGAATACCTGATTCCCTCCGGCTTCGGTGAGGATGAATTTTATGAAAAGAAATCCCACTTCATCGGCAGAGTCTGGCAGGTGGATACGGAAGAAGAAGCCCTTGAGCGGATTCAGGCGATGAAAAAGCAGCACTACGATGCCACTCATAATTGCTGGGCATATATCATTCGGGACGGCGCTGTCCGCTTTTCCGATGATGGAGAGCCGGGAGGCACTGCCGGAATGCCCATGCTTCAGGTACTCCAGCGGGAGGGGCTGTATAATATCGTGTGCGTAGTCACCCGATATTTCGGCGGCATCCTGCTGGGGGCAGGGGGCTTGGTACGGGCATATACCAAGGGCGCGAAAATTGCGGTGGATGCGGTGGGGAAGTCCATGAAACGGGTCTGGACAGCCCTGTATGTCCCCATTCCCTACAGCTATTACGAACGGGTGAAGCTGGAGGTGGAAGCCTTCGGCGGCATCCTTCGGGATACTCAGTTCGGCGCGGATGTGGAGCTGGAGATTCTCCTGCCGGAAGCCAAGGCACAGCCTTTTCTGGACAGACTTACGGACATGAGCGCAGGTACCATCGAGGGAATGGAAACCGGTCAGGAATACCGGGCATTTCCCATTAAGGAGGAAAGAGTATGATTTCCATTCGGGAAGAGCTGGAGAATCTGGAGCACCGCAGACTGAACCCTCTGGCGGCATTTGCAGACCGGAGTCAGGGTCGGGTGCATCCGGAAGAAACCAAAGAGCAGGATGTACGCACCTGCTATCAGCGTGACCTTGACCGGATTGTGCATTGCAAAGCCTTCCGCAGACTGATGCATAAGACGCAGGTGTTTTTAAGCCCGGAGGGTGACCATTACCGCACCCGAATGACCCATACGCTGGAGGTCACCCGAATTTCCTCCACCATCGCCCTTGCGTTGGGCTTGAATGTGGATCTGGCAGAAGCCATTGCCATGGGTCACGATTTGGGACACACCCCTTTCGGCCATGCCGGTGAGGTGGCACTGACCGCCTGCATCGGAAAGCCCTTCCGCCACAATGAGCAGAGTCTTCGTGTGGTGGACGTTCTGGAGAAAAACGGTCAGGGCTTGAACTTGACATATGAAGTCCGTATGGGCATTCTGGGACACACCGGAGATTATATTCCGGAAACGCTGGAGGGGCAGATTGTCCGCCGTGCCGACCGGATTGCCTACGTGAACCACGATATCGACGATGCCATTCGGGCAGGAATCCTGACCAATGAGGATATTCCCCGGGAAATTGTGGAGGTGCTGGGTCACAACCACAGCCAGCGGGTCAATACGCTGGTCACCGATGCCATTGTCACCTCCCGGGAAGCAGGCTGTGTTTGCCTGTCCCCCAAGGTGGATAACGCATTGCTGGAGCTTCGTGCCTTTATGTTTGAAAACGTCTACCGCAACCCCGTGGCAAAGGGGGAGGAAACCAAGGCGAAGGCAATGCTCCAGAAGCTGTTTGAATACTACATTACCCACCCCGAAGCTCTGCCGGAGGATTTTCAGCCGCAGCTTTCTTTTGACGGCATGGAGCGTACGGTCTGCGACTACATTGCCGGTATGACGGACAATTATGCCGTAGACAAATATACAGAAATTTTCATCCCTGCGGGGTGGAATGTTCGGGGATAATGTGATATAATATCATTTCAACCCAAAGGAAGGAGGTTTGAACCATGGCGGATTTTCAGCCGGCATTTATCGATGAGCTGATTGCGAGAAACCCCATTGAAGATGTGGTGGGGCAGTATGTGACTTTGCGCCGCTCCGGCTCCAACCTCTTTGGGCTTTGTCCCTTCCATGGGGAAAAAACCGCTTCCTTCTCCGTAGCGCCGGATAAGGGTATGTACTACTGCTTCGGCTGTCATAAGGGCGGCGGTGTTATCAACTTCCAGATGGAAATTGAGGGCTTAAGCTATCCCGACGCGGTGCGTGCCCTTGCCAAGCGAGCCGGGATGAACATTCCCGAGGATGAGCAGTACCAGAGCCGCTACCGTCAGCAGGAGCGGCTGTGGGCGGCACACAAGGAAGCTGCCCGTTACTACCACAGCTGTCTGTACGCCCCCGGTGGGCAGGCAGCCTTGAATTACGCGGTGAGCCGTGGCATGAGCAAAGCCACCCTGACCCGGTTCGGTATCGGCTACGCACCGGATACCTGGACGGGACTGGTGGACACCCTTCGGAAAAAGGGCTATACCGATCAGGAGCTGAAGGACTCCGGTCTGGTCACTGTGTCGAAAAAGGGTGAATTGTTTGACCGGTTTCGTGACCGGCTGATGTTCCCCATTATCGATGTCCGTGGGAATGTCATCGGCTTTGGCGGACGGATCATGAAAAAGGATGACAATGCCGCCAAATACCTCAACTCTCCGGAAACGTTGATTTTCAACAAGCGAAAGAACCTCTTCGCTTTGAACATTGCAAAAAAGAGCAAGCTGGGCTACCTCATTCTGGTGGAGGGCTACATGGATGCCATCGCCCTGCATCAGTACGGCTTTGACTGTGCCGTGGCATCCCTTGGCACAGCCCTGACGGAAGACGGTGCCAATTTGCTTTCCAAATATACCGATCAGGTGGTGCTGATTTACGATGGCGACAATGCCGGTCAGAATGCCACCAAGCGTGCCATTCCCATTCTGGAAAAGGCAGGTCTGCAGGTCAAGGTGCTGCAAATGCGGGATGCCAAAGACCCGGACGAATATCTGAAAAAATTCGGTGCGGACAAATTCCGCCTGCTCCTTGAGGAATCCGCCAATCGGGTGGAATACCAGCTCAATGCCATCCGCCGCAAGTATGATCTGCAGTCCGATGATGAACGGGTAAAGTACATCCATGAGGCGGCGCAGCTTCTGTGTACTTTGGGCAGTGCTGTGCAGCGGGAGGTTTACGGCAGACGGGTGGCGGAGAGTGCCTCCATCACCTACGAAGCCATGAAGCTGGAAATTGACAAGGCATACAAGCGCCGTATCAGTCGGGAGCAGCACCGTCGGGAGCAGGAAAGTATGTCCCCGGTCAGAACCCTCCAGCCAAGGGCCAGGAGCATCCGTTATGACAATATGCGCTCTGCTATGGCGGAAGAGGCGCTGCTTGCCCAGCTTTTGAAGCAGCCGGCGCTGTTTGACCAGATTGGAGAGCTGAAGCCGGAGGCATTTTCCTCACCCCTTCTGGGGAAGGTGTTTGCCCAGCTTCTGGGCCGCTACCGTCAGGGACTGGAGGTCAGCCTTGGGGTGCTTTCCGATTTTACCGCCGAGGAAATGTCCCATCTGGCTGGGGTACTGCAGCGGCAGGATACCCCGGTGAGCGAAAGCGCCTTGCAGGACTGTATTTCCATTATTCGTGCTGAGTATCAAAAGCGTGGGGTCTCTTCGGATGATGACCTTCTCGCAATGAGAAACAAGCTCAAAGAAAGAAAAGGATTGAAGGTATGACATTTACGGAGCAACCTACCACTCCGGTCAGCACCGGAGAGGACGATGTCCGCCAGTATATCAGCGAGATTCGCCAGTACCCCCTGCTGACTCCGGAGGAGGAACGGGAGCTGGCACAGCGCTGCGCGCAGGGAGATGAGGAAGCCATTCGCCGGATGGTGAACTGTAACCTGCGTCTGGTGGTTTCTGTCGCCCGGGAATATTCCGGTCGGGGCGTCCCTCTGATGGATTTGATTCAGGAGGGAAGTATTGGTCTGCTGGCAGCGGCGAAAAAATTTGATCATACCCTTGAGTTTCGGTTTTCTACATACGCAACCAAGTGGATTCGTCAGCGGGTCACCCGTTACCTGATGGATCACGGCAGCCAGATTCGGGTTCCTCTGCACACGGCGGAGCGGATGCGGAAGGTTGCCATGGCACGTGCTGCCTTGCTGCAGGAAAACGGTGTTGAGCCGACTCAGGAGCAGATCGCTGAGCGTTGCGGTATGCGCCCGGAGAAGGTGCGTCAGCTTATGCTGCTGTCCCCGGAAACCTGCTCTCTGGATGCCCCTACCTCTGGGGAGGAGGATGCCACTCTGGGCATCCTGCTGGAGGATACCCATGCCCCCCAGCCCCATGAGCAGTTGGTACGGGAGGAACTGACGGACATTATGGACGAACTGCTGGACAAGCTGTCTGACCGTCAGCGGCAGATTCTGCGGCTGCGCTTCGGCATGGAGGACGGAATGTGCCACTCTCTGGAGGACATCGGCAATCTCCTTGGCATCTCCAAGGAGCGGGTTCGCCAAATCGAACGCCGTGCTATGGAAAAGCTCCAGCAGTTGGGAGCCGGCATGGGATTGGAGGATTTTCTGGAATGAATTTGGAATTTGACTTCGGGCTATCCCCTTGGGAGGAAGCTCTGGAGAATATGAAAAGCGGCGGCAGCTTGTCCGCTGTCCGGTTCCTGACCCTGATGGAAGGGGAGGAAGAGCCTGCGGTGGAGGATGCCCTGCGGTATCTGGAGGAGAACAAAATCCTTCTGGAGCTTTCCGACCTGCCCAAGCCTGAGGGTACGGGGGAAGCGGCGGTGCGGCTGAAGCTGGAGGAAAAGCTGGTGCAGGAGGGGAGCATCCCTCAGGGACTGCCCCAATGCGACCCTCTGCGGCTGTATCTGGAGGATTTGGCATCGGTGCCGGTGTGCGGCGATGTTCAGCTTCTGGCGGAAGCGCTGGCGCAGGGAGATAAATCCGTGGTGGAGCGGCTCACCGCTTTGATGCTCAGTCATGTGGTGGAGCTTGCGCAGCAGCATACCGGCAAGGGTGTCCTGCTTCTGGATTTGATTCAGGAGGGAAGCCTTGGTCTGTGGCAGGGAATTCTCAGCTATACCGGAGGAGACTTCCACGCCCATTGCGACTGGCAGATTCGCTGGGAGCTGGCACGGGTGATTACCCTGCAGGCAAGGGACAGCGGTGTGGGTCAGAAGCTCCGCCGTGCCATGGAAGACCTTCGCAGTGTGGACGAGCGTCTGCTGTGTGATTTGGGCAGAAACCCCACCGCGGAAGAGCTGGCGCAGGAGCTGCACATGAGCGTAGAAGAAGTGCTGATCTTAAGCAAAATGCTGGATGCCACCCGAAACCTTGCCCGTGCGAAAGCACCGGAAGCACCGGCAGAGGATGACCCGGAGGAAAATGCCGCTGTGGAGGACACGGCATATTTCCAGACCCGTCAGAGAATAGCGGAGCTGCTTTCTGCTTTGCCGGAGGCGGATGCCCGGCTTTTGACTCTGCGCTTCGGTCTGGAAGGCGGAAAGCCCCTGACTCCGGAGGAGACCGGCATGAAGCTGGGACTGACCCCTCAGGAGGTCGTCACCCGGGAAGCCGCCGCCCTGAGTCAGCTTCGGGGCAAGTAAACTGATTGAAAGAAGGAATTGACTGTGGCTAAAACCTATTCCATCGCCATTGACGGCCCTGCAGGTGCCGGAAAAAGCACCATTGCCCGAAGACTGGCAAAGGAGCTGGGCTTTTACTATGTAGATACCGGTGCGATTTACCGTACCGTGGCATATTTTATGGATTTGCTTGGCATCAGTCCCAAGGATGTGGACGGTGTGGAGCGGTATATCGACGAGCTGACCATCACCATCGAGTACGATGAGGAGGGGGCGCAGCACATGATTATGAACGGCATGGACGTCACCGGGGATATCCGTACCCAGGACATCTCTCAGAAGGCATCGCTGGTATCTGCCCATCGGGTGGTACGGGATGTGCTTCTGGAAAT
The DNA here is from genome assembly GCA_017473455.1 of Oscillospiraceae bacterium. GTDB lineage: Bacteria > Bacillota > Clostridia > Oscillospirales > Oscillospiraceae > Faecousia. The sequence continues at coordinate 8,039 of JAFULI010000053.1, read as the reverse complement.
GCAGCGGGACGTTGCCAAGCGCCATAACGTGATTATGGACGGCAGAGATATCGGTACGGTGGTGCTGCCTAAGGCGAATGTGAAGATCTACCTCACTGCCGATCCGCAGGTGCGTGCCAAGCGTCGGTATGACGAGCTGATTGCCAAGGGACAAAAGGCTGACCTGCCCCGAATTCTCAAGGAGATTCAGCAGCGTGACTATCAGGATACCCATCGGGAAATTGCCCCCCTGAATCAGGCAAAGGATGCGGTTTTGGTGGATACTTCCGAGCTGGATATCGATGGCGTGGTGGCTGCCATCCGCACCATTGTGAAAGAGAAGATTGCCCTATGAGTGTCATTGTAGCCAAGAATGCCGGCTTCTGCTTTGGGGTGTCCAGAGCTGTAGAGCTGGTGGAGCAGGCGGCAGGGGAAGGCAAGCAGGTCGTGACCCTTGGCCCCATCATCCATAACCGCCATGTGGTCAACCGATTCGACAGCCTTGGGGTCAAGGTCATTCAGAACCCGGAGGAGGCAACCCCTGATACCACGGTGATTATCCGCTCCCATGGTGTCCCCAAATCCGTGATTGACGTACTGCAAAACCGGGGCGCGCAGATCATCGATGCCACCTGCCCCTTTGTCAAGCGTATCCACGGAATCGTGGCAAAAGCAAGGGAAGAGGGGAAACTGCCCATCATCATCGGCACCCGCGCCCATCCGGAGGTGGAGGGGATTGCCGGTTGGTGCGACGATTGCCGCATCTTCGAAACCCCGGAGGAACTGCTTTTTTGGGCACAAAGCGGGGAAGTAACCCCCGATCAGCCCCTTTGCATGGTCTGTCAGACCACTTCCACAGAATCTTTATGGAAAAAATGCTGTGAAATTGCAAAAAAACAGTTTACTAACTTGAAAATATTTGATACAATATGCAGAGCAACGGAATTTCGGCAGGGTGAGGCGGCTGTTCTCAGCGCATCCTGTCAGGCCATGGTGGTGGTAGGCGATGCCACCAGTTCCAATACCGGCCGCCTTGCTATGATCTGCCGGGAGCATTGCCAGCGGGTCGCTCTTGTGGATAATGCCGCAGAGCTGGATCCCGCTTTTTTCCACGGCATCACCCATGTTGGAATCACGGCTGGTGCATCCACACCGGCGTGGATAATAAAGGAGGTCAATAAGACTATGAGCGAAATCGTAAATGTTGAGGCTGTACAGGAGGAAAGCTTTGCAGAACTTCTGGAGCAGTCCATCAAGACTTTAAATACAGGAGATAAGGTCATCGGCACCGTTACCAGCATTGGTAACACGGAAGTCCAGGTCGATCTGGGCACCAAGCACGCAGGCTACATCCCTTATGATGAAGTCAGCGCAGATCCCTCTGTCAAGCCCGAGGATATCCTGAAGGTTGGCGACGAGATCGAAGTCTTCGTTGTTCGTGTGAACGATCAGGAAGGCACTGTTCAGCTCTCCAAGAAGAAGCTGGACGGCATGAGAATTTGGGACGAGATGAGCGCCTATGCCGAGGAGAAGGCTACTGTTGAGGGTGTCATCACCGAGGAGAACAAGGGTGGTCTGGTTGCTACCGTTAAGGGCATCCGTGTGTTCATTCCTGCTTCCCAGTCCGGCATTGCTAAGGGCGGCGACATGACCGGTATGGTCGGTCAGACCGTGAAGCTGAAGATTACCGAGGTTAACCGTGCCCGTCGCCGTGTGATCGGCTCCATCCGCGCTGTCAACTCCGAGGAGCGTAAGGCTTCCCGTGAGAAGATCTGGGCTGAGATCGAAGTCGGTGCCAAGTACCACGGTGTGGTCAAGTCCCTGACCTCCTACGGTGCTTTCGTTGACATCGGCGGTGTGGACGGCATGGTTCACGTTTCTGAGCTGAGCTGGAACCGCATCAAGACCCCCGCAGAGGTCGTGAAGGTTGGCGACGAGATTGATGTTTACGTCATCTCCTTCGATGCTGAGAAGCACAAGATCTCCCTGGGCTACAAGACCGCTGAGATGAACCCCTGGAATCAGTTCATGAGCAACTACGCTGTAGGCGACGTGGTCACCGCTAAGGTGGTCAAGCTGATGACCTTTGGTGCTTTCGCTGAGATCATCCCCGGTGTGGACGGCCTGATTCACATCTCCCAGATTGCTGACCGCCGCATTGGCAAGCCCGAGGACGTGCTGAGCGAGGGTCAGGAGGTTCAGGTCAAGATTACCGATGTGGACGCTGAGAACAAGCGCATCTCTCTGTCCATCCGTGCTCTGCTGGAGGAGGCTCCCGTCGCTGACGACGATGCCGACACCGCTGAGGATGCCGAGTAATTTCTAACAAGCTACATACCGGGGCTGGCAAGTGCCGGCTCCGGTATTTGCATTCGCTCCTCCGGTGAGAATGGAATGGGACGAATTGCGGTATCCACTTCGTGGATGATGAAAAAGGAGAAGCATTTATGGTCAAGCATATTGTTGCCTTCACATATACAGAAGGTGTGGAGAAGGAGAGTACCACGGCATTTGTTGCCGGTCTTCTGGAGCCGTTGGTGGGAGTCATTCCCGGACTCCTGTACGCAGAGGTTCGCCCCGTGTTTCAGGGCGGCTCTGACTTTTGCCTGTACAGCGAACTGGAGAGTCGGGAGGCTCTGGCAGTCTATGCCGACCATCGCGCCCATGTTGCGGCAAAAGAACAATTTTTCCACCTGATTGACCGTCGGGTGGCTGTGGATTATGAGGTGTAAACTATGAAAGCAATTGTAACCGTTGTAGGAAAGGATGCCGTGGGCATCATTGCCAATGTCTGTACCGAGCTTGCCTCTTATCGGGTCAACGTGCTGGACATCAGCCAGACCGTTATGCAGGGCTATTTTACCATGATGATGGTGGTGGAGGTCAGTACCTGCACCGTGGCGCTGGCGGAGCTGTGCCGGGTCATGGATGCCAAAGGGCAGGAAATGGGTCTGTCCATCCGTGTCCAGCGTGAGGATATTTTTGAAGCCATGCATCGGGTGTGAGGTAGACTATGCTGAGCAAAAAGGATATATTTCAGACTCAGGACATGATTGACAAGCGGCATCTGGATATCCGCACCATCACCATGGGCATCAGCCTGCTGGATTGTGCCGATACCGATGTCCATGCCTGCGCCCGAAAGATTTATGATAAAATTACCCGATATGCGGAAAACTTAGTCTCTGTCGGGCAGGATATTGAATGGGAATTCGGGATTCCCATTGTCAATAAGCGGATTTCCGTTACCCCCATTTCTCTGGTGGGTGCCGCCTGCCGGGATGACTCTCTGGTGCCTCTGGCAATGGCGATGGATGCCGCGGCAAAGGAAGTGGGAGTCAACTTTATCGGCGGATTTTCCGCACTGGTGCAGAAGGGCTGTACCGAAAGTGACTGGAAGCTGATTCGCTCTATCCCCGAAGCCATGCGCTGTACCGAACGGGTCTGTGCCAGCGTCAATGTTGGCTCTACCCGTGCCGGCATCAATATGGACGCAGTGGCGGAAATGGGCAGAATTATTAAGAAAACCGCCGCTGTAACGGCGGATAATGACGGTCTGGGCTGTGCCAAGCGGGTGGTATTCGCCAATGCCGTGGAGGATAATCCCTTCATGGCAGGTGCGTTCCATGGTGTGGGCGAGCCGGAGTGCGTGCTGAATGTGGGCGTTTCCGGGCCGGGTGTCGTCTACCATGCCCTGCAAAGTGTCAAGGGTCAGTCCTTTGACGTGGTGGCGGAAACCGTGAAAAAGACCGCCTTCCGCATTACCCGTATGGGTCAGATTGTAGGTGTGGAAGCCTCCCGCCGACTGAATGTGCCCTTCGGCATTGTGGACTTGAGCCTCGCTCCCACCCCTGCCAAGGGGGACAGCGTGGCAAGAATTCTGGAGGAAATGGGTCTGCAGGTCTGCGGCACCCATGGTACCACCGCCGCGCTGGCACTGCTGAATGATGCGGTGAAAAAGGGCGGTGTCATGGCATCCAACCATGTGGGCGGACTGTCCGGTGCGTTTATTCCCGTGTCCGAGGACGAGGGGATGATTGCCGCCGCCGAAGCCGGAGTTCTGGCGCTGGATAAGCTGGAAGCCATGACCTGCGTGTGTTCCGTGGGACTTGACATGATTGCCGTCCCCGGAGATACCACCGCCGCTACCATCTCCGCCATCATTGCCGACGAAGCCGCCATCGGCATGGTCAATTCCAAGACCACCGCTGTGCGGATTATCCCTGCCCCCGGAAAAGTTGTAGGTGACCGGGTGGAAATGGGCGGACTTTTGGGCAGCGCCCCGGTAATGCCCGTCCATCCCGAGTCCAGCGAAGACTTCATCGCCCGGGGCGGCAGAATCCCTGCCCCCCTGCAAAGCCTGAAGAATTAACCAATTGTTGTTTTCCGGCAAGCCGGCAAACAACAATTCCTCATGGAACCGAAACAAAGGGAGTGTTGCAAAATAACTGCAACACTCCCTAAAGATTTTTCAGGGTTCTTGTTTCTGAGTTTTACTCTGGCGAATCAGCTTCACCATGGTGACCACCACCACGATGAATTCCACCGCGGAGTAGGCGGCGGCAACGTAAGCGCCTACGGCAAAGTTGAATACGATCCAAAGCAGGCTGCAGATCCCAGCCATGACCCGAAGGAAGATGGGATTGTCCTGCCAGATGCCAAGGGTGAAGATCACCGCATTGACAATGGGAATGACGCTGTACCAGCCTTCAATGGCGAATACACCCAGCACAATACTCAGACCGCAGAACAGCAAAGCCTGCCAGGTGGGGTTGCCTTTGCCTTTCTTCTCATTGAAATAGCAAACAATCAGCTTAACGATGGTCAGCACATTGCTGATGGCACCGGCATAGGCACCCAGCAGGATATACTGAGCGCAGTACAGAGAATTTGCCGCTACTTGCTCCATGAGGTAAGTCTTTTTCTGCTTCGCAAGGTAGCTCAGGCTGGTCATAATGCATACGCCGACCGCCAAAGCCTGGGCAATCCAGAACATCCAGATCCCTCCCGTTAATTCACTCTTCTCAGAATTTCCGCAAGGATGGTGAAAATCACCAGCTCACCACCGGCAAGACCCGTCACCACACCCCAGATCAGCCGGTAATAGCCCTTGGAGCGGATGGTGAAAAACACAGCCACCACCAGTACCGCCGCCGGGATCACAGCAAACAGAAGTATCAGACAAATGGAAGAGAGATCTTCGGCAAAGTCGTCATTGTAAAAAATGCCGTATTCGCTGTCTATATACAGGTCATGAGCGTCGTTAAGGTCAGCAAGAACCGCCTCATCGGTGATTTCATAGGCATTCAGTTCCATATATTCATAAGGGAAGAAGCCGTCGGAAGCGGAGATTCCGCATTCCTTGAAAGCTACATAGTAGTAGCTGTCATCAATCAACAGAACGCTGCCGGTGAAGATGGTTACGCCGTTCCATTCACTCACGGCATGGACTTGGAACCAATCGGACAAGGAAAGCTCATCTTCGGACAAGGTTACCGGGCTGCCTTTTAAGTCCGCGGCATCGGCAATGACGGTGTTGTCCTCCGGCCATCCAAAGTCTATTTCAACCTTACCGGAAAAAGAGGAGAGGAAACCTTCAAACTTCTCCCGGTAGTCATCCCGGATGTAGGTTGCGGTGAAAATCGCACCGTCATTGAACTCAAATTCCGCCTGCATCAGAACCATTTCCTCGGAATAGTTCAGGTAGACGCATTTTAGCTCCTGCATTTGTTCTTCGGTAAGTTCCGGAATATCCATGTAGGGGTACTCCACAGAAAGCATGGTAGCGTCCACACGGGTGTAAACAGCACCTTCCACACTCAGGGTCTTATAATCCTCCGATATGGTAAAAGGAGCCTCGGCACTGACGGACATACACAGACACACAGACAGGATAACCAGTACTATTACAATACAAATACGTTTTTTCATAATCCGTCCCTCCTTAGCTCAGGTTCAGCTTGCGGTCAAGCATCCGGTAGGTCAGGGTGTACAGAATGCCGCAGAACATACCCACATAGCAAATCAGCAACAGCAGCATCAGCGCGGCAACGGGGCAGCTCATTTGGTCGGACAGACCGTTGGTCCATACCATAATGCTGGGGACAACAAACAATACCATCATCTGAATAATAAAGCTGAACAGACTGTTGGCACCGTAGTAGATTCCGATGGCGGCAATGAGCTTACCCTTCTTGACAATCATGGAAGCGAAGGTCACGCAGGTATACAGGAACAGTACGGTAAACAGCAGCACCGCAGCACCCAGCACCGCAATCTCCAGCGCATAGAGGAAGCTGTAACCACCGATGCTTTCGAACATTTCCTTAAAGAAACGAGCGGCGTCATTCCGGAATTTCTCGGAAAGGTAATAATCCCGATCACCGATGAATGCCATCAGTGCCAAATCGGCAGAGCATACACCGGCGGTTGCTCCCAGAGCAATGACACCCATCAGGGCTTTGGAATTCAGCAGCGCCTTACGGCTCACCGGCAGGGTGAAGGTCAGATAGCCTTCGTCGGTGAAGAAGTTGCGGTAGTACCGGACAAAAATCATCACCAGCATCACAAGGAAGAAGGCGATGAAGCTGAACAGCGCCAGAAACTGCACCATGGATGCAATGGTACGAACGGCCATGGGAAGGTCACGGTCTGCGTTCAGAATGGCATTGGCAAAGCCACCGACCACCGCCATAATCACAGAAACCGCCGCGGCAGCCCACCAAAGACGGAATACCGCATTGAGGTCATATTTCAGTAATTTTCTCAGCATCGGAATACCTCCTTAAACAGCTCATCCAGGGATTTTCCGGTTTCGTTTCTTGTCTGCTCGGCATTGCCTGCCTTAAGCACCTGACCGCCGAAGCCCAGGAAAACGAAATCATCCAGCACCTGTTCCACATCGGTAATCAGATGGGTGGTGATGACAATGGACGCACCGGGGTTGTAATTGCTGACGATGGTACTCAGAATGTACTCACGGGCGGCAGGGTCAACACCGGCGATTGGCTCATCCAGCAGGTAGAGCTTGGCGTTCCGGGACATAACCAGGATCAACTGCACCTTTTCTTTCGTACCTTTGGAAAGGGTCTTAAGCTGAGCGGTGGGGTCGATGCCCAAATCCGCCAGCAGCTTGTATGCCCGCTGGACATCAAAATCGGCATAGAATTCCCGGAAGAATTCAATCAACTGGGATACCTTCATATTGGTGCTGAAGTAAGGACGCTCCGGCAGATAGGAAATCAGAGCGTTGCTCTCGGCGCCGATGGGGTGACCGCCTACGCTGATTTCACCGCTGTCCGGCTGAAGCAGACCTGCAATCAGCTTGATGAGCGTAGATTTGCCGCAGCCGTTGGGGCCAAGCAAGCCGACAATTCTGCCTGCCGGGATTTGCAAATTCAAACCGGCAAGCACCGGATGTCCCTTTTTATAGGATTTGGTCAGATTTTTGCATTCAAGGATATTCATGTTTTACCTCCTCAATCATAGTGATCGCCTGCTGTGCGGAGATGGAAAGCTGTCCGATATCCTTCAAAAACCGATGGACAAGCTGCTGTGCCATACTGTGGCGGCAGTCCTCAAGGGTCTGCACATCCTCGGTGACAAAACGGCCGGTGGTACCTTTTGAAAGGATAATTCCCTCATTTTCCAGCTCCGCAAAGGCATGCTGCACGGTGTTGGGGTTCACCGCTGCTTCCAGAGCCAACTGCCGCACACTGGGAAGCTGACTCCCCGGGGGATACTCCCCGGATACAATGGACTCCTGAATTCTCTGGGCAATTTGCAGATAAACAGGTCTGTCCGAAGAAAAACGCCAAGCCATCAAATCCCTCCTTGTATTAGTGTACTAGCACAATAATACACTTAAGAAACCCATTTGTCAACCCCATTTTTTGAGATGCAAATATATTGGTGTTTGACTTACAACACAGGCGACTTGGCTCTCCCTTTGGGAGAGCTGGCACGCCGTAAGGCGTGACTGAGAGGGCAACCAGAAAAATGCAAGAAATTTTCTGGTTTTCAGGCAAATGTGTCGTTATCGCCTGCGGCGATGTGATTTT
>JAFULI010000052.1 GCA_017473455.1 Oscillospiraceae bacterium | reverse complement strand
CTCTCATCTGTTTTCTGCACAATTACAGTTTGAGGCATTGCTATGCTCTTTTCAACCCTTTTTTAGATAATTAGAATGAGCACCCCTGACTTCCGCCAGAGGTGCTCACTTTTACTTCCTACAACTTTCCGTGATGAGCCAGAATTTTTCTGGTTTTCAGGCAAATGTGTCGTTATCGCCTGCGGCGATGTGATTTTCTTAAAGCAAAATCACGATGCCCTCTCCGCCCCCTTCGGGGGCACCTCTCCCATAGGGAGAGGCAAGTGACCTATGCGTAATTGAACTTCAAACAACAATTTATCTTTCCACCGAAGCGAAAAGTACCGCCGCCTTCCGGTTGGAAGGCGGCGGTGGATTGTGTTATGCCGGTTTTTTCTTTCGGTTTTCCCATGCGCCGAAGGCTTTTTTAATCAGCCAAGTGCCGAGGAAGGCAAAGGCGATGCCCAGTACCACCGAGGTCAGAACGTCGGTGGGGTAGTGGACATACAGATAAAGCCGGGAAAAAGCAACCAGACTTGCGATTACCAGCGCCGGGATGCCCAGACGCTTATCATGGAGGAACAGCACCGTAGCCCCTTCAAAGGATGCCAGCGTATGCCCGGAAGGGAAGGAAAAATCGTGGGGCGTGGCAATCAGCAGGGAAATGGTCTTGCCGAAATGCTCAAGCTGATAATCGTAGGGTCTCGGTCTTGCCAGCAGGGGCTTCAGGGTGACATTGCACACCAGAAGTCCAATCAGCAGGGCAGCCCCCATGCTGAAGCCTGCTTTGCGGTACTTGGGGATGAACATCAGCACCACGGCAATGGCGATCCAGAAGATGCCCCCATCTCCCAGATGGGTAATCAGGGACATGGTTTTATCCAGAAAGCCGCATTGCAAATGCTCAGAAATCCAATCCAGAATGGGCAGGTCAAAGTTTTCTGCCAGAAAGCTGAAAAAATCCATCTCAGCCCTCCTGATTTTCAAACAGAGCGTAGAGCACCATGGGCTTCAGCACATGATCGGAGGGCAGGGTGACCGTGCTGTTTTCCGAAGGGGGGAATGCCAGAGTCATGGTCTTGTTGCCCTTTTCGTCCACGGTTTCCGTAAACCAGCCGGAGAAAACCTTGCCCTCAGGAACTGCGACATCAGGGGGTGTTACGGTATTGGTGTCGGCATTTACCATTTCCGTGTGCAGCAGCTTGTCGCCATCCTTATAGGTCAGACGCACCTGAACCACCTGCTCCTGAGGATTGGCATTGGTCATCTCTGTAACCTTCCAGCTTCCCGAGTTTTTCAGGAAGAAGGTGCTGGAAAGGTCGTATTCCTTCACCGTGCCGTCCTTACGGGAAACGTTCAGCTTCAGGCTCACCTTGGCAGAGTACAGCTTGTCCGAGTAGCGGTAGTAATCGGTGACGGTGGCTTCGGAGAATTCGTAGCCTGCGTAGCTCTGCATCCATGTGGTGTTGGAGGTGATGGTGCTGTAAATCCGGGTGCTGCTGTCAAAACAGCTCCGCAGCTCGGATTTCCCCACCGCGCCAATCATATACTTGCAGTAGACTTTAGCGGCATTCACCAAAGTAGTTTGCTCTTCCTCTCCCAGTACCCCGGAGGTGGGGAGGTAGGAGTAGGTCTGGCTCTCTTCATCAAGGCTTACGGGAAGCACGTTACCCTCAGCATCCAGAATTTCCACCGTGGGAGGCAGCAGATATCCCTCTACCGCCATTTCCACGCTGCGATAGCCGTGGACACCCTCAGGCAGATAGCTTTCTGCCTTGGTGGTGACGGTTTTCAGAACTTTGCTTTCATCCGGTGCCTCTCCGTTGACCAGTACGGTGCAATCGGGAGTGGTGATAATCCGGCAGCCTTCTTCCAATGCGTAGAAAATTTCCACAGTCCCCAGCTTCCAGTCGGGAATGTCGGCTTTGGGGTCAACCTGCGTCAGGGTGAAGGTCGCCAGCTTCTTTGTGCCGGCACGGACGATGTACTTGCGGTCACCGGAAAGACCTGCGGAGGTCTGGATGTAGTTGAGGTCTTCTTCCCCTACCAGATTTTCCATATAGGCGGCATAGCGGTCGGGGGTGACGTCGTCATGGTCTTCCGTTCCGGACAGACGGTAAATCTCTGCCCAGTCCGGCTGACCGAACAATTCGGAGAAAACCTCCTCGCACTTGGTGTGGGGCTGAGATGCTTCAAAACGCACCAGCCAGTCATTCAGCGCGCCTATCACAAACCACATTCCAATCAGGAAGGCGATTACCACCAGCAAAAGAGCGGCATAGAAAACAATCGTGCCGGTCAGACCGGTGGGTTTCTTCTGAGGAGGTCTTCTTCTGCGGACGGGGGCGGCGGTGTCTTGGTTTTGATATTTTCCCTGATACATACTCATTCCTCCCCCTGAGGCCGCACCATGATAAAGGTGGGCATTCTTCTGGGCTTTTCCTGAAGCAGAGAGTAGTTGTTAATCATCTGCACCTGACCTGCTTCACCGTAGCGGCCATAGGCATCCCGGTAGAGCATGACGGTGGAGGAGCCGCCGTCCAGATTGCAGGCGTTCACCGCTCCGAATTCCACCATAATGTTGATAATGTCTGCGTAAGTACCACCCAGAGAGCCAGCCTGACGTCCGTCAATGCACAGCAAAATCACCGAGCCGTCGGCACGCTGACCGATGGCGGTACGGGGATTGTAGCCGGAGTTGGCATTATAAACCGCATCGTTGATGGCACCGTTCATAATCAGCACCGGGCCGAAGCAGCAGCCGTCCCGGATGTTCAGCTCCATGGCTTTGTCCGCGGTCATGGAGTGGGCGACCACCAGAATATTGTCCTCATTGAAGCCTACGAAGCCCTCCTCCGGTGCTTTGCCGGAGTCCCAGACGACTTTTCCGCCGGAGATGACCAGACCTTCCGGAACACTGCCCACCGCGGGACTGGAGGTGCCGTTGTCAAAGAAAGCACCGGCATTGACCGCGGCGATGGCGCCCTCTGCCTCAATCTGGTCGGTGATTCGGGTGCCGGGGATGTCCTTGGAGAACTTTTCCGTAGAGGTGGCAAGGTATACCGAAGAGGGGTCACGGACGATCATGACGTAGGCATTGTAGGTATCGCCGCTGACCGGCTCAATGCGGATACCGTCGGGGTAATCCTTCCACTCGTCGCTGTTGCCGCCGAGGGAGGAATTGGTGTCGATCTGCACCTGAATGGGGTCGGAAATCTGTTCTTCGTAGAGGTCACCGCCATCGTTGCGGATTTGTTCCACTGCCTCTTTCCCAAGGAACAGACCGGGTACCCACTTGGTGGCGCTGGCTTCCAGCAGGGACATGGTCAGCACCTTGCTGGCAGAGGGAGAGGGGCCGTTGAAAATTTGATTCAGCACCATGCACAGTCCCACCACCAGCAAAACCACCACCAGCAGCACACTCAGCAGGGTTCTGCGGACGACTTTCCATGCCAGTTTTTTGGCAGCCTGCTTTTTCCGTGCTGCCTCTTTTCGCCGAGCGGAGCGCTCCTGAATGGAGATGCCGCCGGAAGAAACTCTGGTTTCGATTGGAATTTCTTTACTCATAGCTTTGTTCCTTTATCTTTATTTGTGATTTCGAAAGACCCACCGCTGCTGAATGACATAGCTGACAATAAACAGCACCACCATCACCACAGCGTAAATGACTGCCCGAAGGAAGGTCTGATGATTTTCGATCCCCAGCAGGAGGTATACCCCGTGGGTCAGCCCAAGCTGCGCCAGAAGCTGAGGGATTGCCAGACAGTAGTACCGCAGCAGCGCACCGCCGGTGGCGGCTTTGCTGTGAAAGACCAGCTTCTTGTTCAAAAAGAAGTTCAGCAGCGAGGAAATGATTCGGGCGCACACCGTAGGCACAGCCGTAAGCCAAAGCCCGGAAAGTACCCCCTGAAGCCCCCAGCTCAGGGCGGCGAAAACCCCCTCATCCACCACAGCGCTGAGAAGGCTCGACAGAGTGTAGCGGAAGAAATGCTTCAAAATCAGGCTGTAAATCCGAACGGAGTCCCGTACCGCACGGAAGTGGGAGCTTTTGTTCTCCTCAATATACACAGTACGGATTTTAACCTCGGAATAGGGGATGTCCTGCTCTTTCATAGCAAGGAGCATATTGGTTTCGTATTCAAAGCGGTCGCCGCTGACCTCACAGAAGGCTTTCACGGCAGCCGTGGGGATGGCACGCAGACCTGTCTGGGTATCGGAGATGGACATACCGCAGAAGATTTTGAATACCCCCCGGGTGGTGTTGTTCCCGAAGCGGCTTCTGGCAGGTACATGGGGCAATGAGAAATCCCGGCAGCCCAGCACCACCGTACCGGTATCCAGCATGGCTTGCACGCAGGCTTTGGTATCCTCAGGATGATGCTGATTGTCGCCGTCCACCGTCACAACCCCGGCTGCCTGCGGACGGTTTTCCAGAAACCAGCGGAACGCGGTTTTCAGCGCCGCGCCTTTTCCCCGGTTGTGTTCATGGTGAAGCAGAGTAACCTCCGGATGGGCTTCGGCAGTTTGGAAATAATGCAGGTTTTCCGGCTTGGAACCGTCGTTAACCAGAATGATGTCCGAAAATCCGGCACCCAGCAAACCATCCACAACGGCAAGGAGCTTTTCATCCGGATCCAGAGAGGGCAGAACGACAGAAACATTCGAAATTGTATTCAATTACATATCCTCCTCCCGTAAAAGTTGATTCGTGGTCAGTATAGCACATTATGTCGAATTTTGAAACCCCTTTTGAAATTTTAATATTTGCCATACCCCCAAAGCCTTGCAAATAAAAAACATCTTTGTTACAATAAAAATGGTAAAAAATAAAAAAGGAGGGTTCGTAATGAAAAAATGGTTTATTTGCGGTTTGGCGGTACTGATGGCACTGCTGCTGTGCCTCCCTGCAGGGGTTCGGGCAGCGGAGGCAAAAAGCGGAGATATTGTGGTACTGTATACCAATGATGTCCATTGCGCTGTGGATGCCGCATCCCCGGAGGGGACCATGGGCTATGCCAATCTGGCGGCACTGAAAAAGGAACTGGAGGCAACCCATACCTATGTGGCACTGGTGGATGCCGGAGATGCCATTCAGGGAGATGCCATCGGTACTCTGTCCAACGGTGAATATCTGGTAGATATTATGAACCACCTTGGCTATGATTACGCAGTTTTTGGCAACCATGAATTTGACTACGGCATGGATACAGCAAAGTCTTTGCTGACCAAGGCGAAGGCACAGTACCTTGCCTGCAATTTTGTGGATCTGCGTACCGGTGAAGCGGTGGCGCAGCCCTACAGCATTGTCAGCTATGGGGAGCGGAAGGTAGCCTATGTGGGCATTGCCACTCCGGAGAGCTTCACCAAATCCACCCCCACCTACTTTCAGGACAGTCAGGGAAATTACATCTACAGCTTCTGTGAAGGCGGCGGTGGGCAGGCACTTTACGATGCGGTGCAGTCTGCCATCGATGCCGCGGCCGCCGAGGGTGCGGATACGATTATCGCCCTGGGGCATCTGGGGACAGACCCTGCCTCCGCACCCTGGCACTCTTATGATGTCATCGCCAATACCAAGGGGCTGGATGCCTTTATTGACGGACATTCCCACAGCACCATTGCAGGGGAGGAAGTAACGGACAAAGCCGGAAAGCCTGTCCTTCTGACCTCCACCGGCACAAAGCTGGAGAACATCGGAAAGCTCACCATTGCCGCTGACGGCAGCATTACCACGGAGCTGATTTCCGCATATCCCCATACAGATCCCGAAACCGATGCCTATATCAAGAGTATTCAATCTCAGTTTGCCGATAAGCTCAACGAGGTGGTTGGCCATACCCATGTGGAGCTGGTGATCGCAGACCCGGAAACCGGAGAACGAATCATCCGCAATCATGAAACCAATCTGGGCGACTTCTGTGCCGATGCCTACCGGGTCGTTACGGGAGCGGATATCGGTGTGACCAACGGCGGCGGCATCCGTGCAGCCCTGAAGCCGGGAGAGATTACTTACGGAGATATCCTTGCGGTGCATCCCTACGGCAATACCATGTGTGTGGTGGAGGCAGAGGGATGGGAGCTGCTGGAGCTGCTGGAGGTTGCCGCGATGGAAGCCCCCAATGAACACGGCAGCTTCATGCACGTATCCGGTCTGAAATATACCATTGACACCACGGTGGAATCCTCTGTGGTGCTGGATGAATACGGTATGCTGGTCAGCATCGGGGACAGCAGACGGGTACGGGATGTGTCCGTCCTTCAAAAAGACGGCAGCTATGCTCCCATTGACCCCATGGCGACCTATACGCTGGCTTCCCATAATTACCTGATTAAAGAGGGCGGCTGCAGCGTGACCCATTTTATGGACAACAAACTCCTTCAGGACGAAACCATGCTGGATAACCAGCTTCTGATGGTTTACCTTCGGGACAATCTGAAAGGCGTTGTGGGGGATGCCTACAGCAATCCCTACGGCGACGGCAGAATTACCATCCTGACGGATACCCAGCAGGAGGAAATTCCCGTTACCGGCGATGGAATGGTGTTTGTACTGTCGCTGCCGGTTCTGGCGGCAGCCGTACTGCTGCTGATGCTAAAAAGAAAACCCCGATAACCGGATTATCAAAGGAGGTATGGCAAATGAAACTGACGTTTTTGGGAGCCGCCCATGAGGTCACCGGCTCGAGTACCCTGCTGGAAGCCTGCGGCAAGAATATCCTCATTGACTGCGGTATGGAGCAGGGAGCGGATATTTATGAAAACTGCGAGTTGCCGGTATCCCCCGGAGAGATCGATGCGATTTTCCTGACCCATGCCCATATTGACCATTCCGGACTTATTCCTGCCATGGTTGCAAAAGGGTTTCGGGGGGCAATCTATGCTACGGAAGCCACCCGCCGCCTTTGTACCATTATGCTCCGGGACAGCGCCCATAGTCAGGAATTTGAAGCCCAGTGGCGGAACCGGAAAGCCCAGCGGGCAGGACTGCCGGGGTATGAGCCGCTGTACACCGTGGCGGATGCGGAGCAGGCGCTGAGTCAGTTTCTGGGGTATCCCTACCATGAAACCGTGGAAGTGTTCCCCGGAGTGGAGATTTGCTTTTACGATGCCGGGCATCTGCTTGGCTCTGCCAGTATCTATGTGACTCTGCGGGAGGCGGGGGAGGTGCGTACCCTGCTCTTCTCCGGTGACCTTGGCAATGTGGATCGTCCCCTGATTCGGGATCCGGAAGTGCCGCCCTGCGCCGACCATGTGATTATCGAGTCCACCTACGGCGACCGCCTCCACGGGGAGCGACCGGATTACAAGGGCCAGCTTACCACCATTTTGAATGACACCTTCCGACGGGGCGGCAATGTGGTGATTCCTGCCTTTGCCGTGGGAAGAACCCAGGAGCTGCTGTACCTCCTGCGTACCCTTCGGGAGGAAAGAGCGGTGAGTCGGGATTTCATCGTGTATGTGGATAGCCCTCTGGCGGTGGAAGCCACCCGGATTTATGCCGCAGGGCTGGTGGATTACTATGATGAGGAAACGCTGGACTTGCTTTCTCAGGGAATTGACCCCATTTGTTTTCCGGGGCTGAAGCTGTCCGTCACCGCTGACGATTCCAAACTCATCAACGAAGACCGCACCCCCAAGGTCATTCTCTCTGCTTCGGGAATGTGCGAGGCAGGACGAATCCGTCACCACCTGAAGCACAATCTGTGGCGGGCGGACAGTACGGTTTTGTTTGTGGGCTATCAGGCAGAGGGAACGGTGGGCAGAAAGCTGCTGGACGGGGCGCAAAGCGTTCGCCTTTTTGGTGAGGAAATTGCTGTCCATGCGGATATCCGAACCCTTGCCGGTATCAGCGGCCATGCTGACCGGGATATGCTCCTGAACTGGCTGAAAGCCATGGATGGGACACCGAAAAAGATTTATGTAAACCACGGTGACGATGAAGTCTGTGATACCTTTGCTGCTTCCGTTCGGGAAACGCTGGGGTGTGCCGCGGTTGCCCCCTACAGCGGTGACGAGTACGATTTGCTCACTGCTGAGTGTACCGCTCAGGGCAAAATTGTAAAGCTGACCCGACAGACCGAGGGTCGCCGCCGTGCCAATACCATCTTCGATAAGCTTCTGTCTGCCGGAAAGCGGCTGCTGAGCATCATCGAAGCCAGTCGGGGGCTTTCCAACAAGGAACTCGCCCGTTTCACCGACCAAATCAACGCCTTGTGCGATAAATATTCCAAAAAATAAAACCAACGGAGCTGCCGCAAACCCAAACGTTTGCAGCAGCTCCCTTTTTTCAAATGCAAAATGCGGAATGAATAAGATAAATTGTTGTTTAACTTACAACACAGGCAACTTGGCTCTCCCTTTGGGAGAGCTGGCACGCCGTAAGGCGTGACT
>JAFULI010000051.1 GCA_017473455.1 Oscillospiraceae bacterium | reverse complement strand
GGCTTTGGAGGAGTCCCGTCGTCAGGAAGCCATTCAGGCATCCAAGAACCAGCAGAGCAGCAAGCCCACCACCTCCGGTGGCAACGGCGGAAACTCTTCCGGCCGCTGGCTGAAGCCCACCCATTACAGCTATATCAGCTCCCCCTTCGGTTACCGCTGGCATCCCGTCACCGGTGAGTGGAAGATGCACAACGGTGTGGATATGCCTGCGCCCAAGGGAACACCGATCTATGCCAGCCGCAGCGGCTATGTGACCTTGGCAACTTACCACAATACCGCCGGTAACTACGTTATTATCAATCATCAGGATGGCTATTCCAGCGTATATATGCATATGACCCACTATATCGTGGGCGTAGGCGATTACGTTGAGGCAGGCGAGGTCATTGGCTATGTCGGTACTACAGGTCGCTCAAAAGGCTATCACCTGCACTTCGGCATTTCCTATAACGGCAAGTACGTCAATCCCATGGATTATCTTTGATTGAGATACATAACCTCCCACAGCTTCCGGCTGTGGGATGGTTTTTTAGAGGTGTAAAGTATGAAAAATATTGTATTGCGCGTTTTGTCTTATATTCTGGTGGCGGTGGTGGCAGCCTGCACCACCCTTCTGCTTTGCCGTGTGGACGGTACCGGCAAGCTGGAGCAGCTTCAGAATTTGGTAACGAACCGCTTTATTGGGGAAGCGGAAGAAAAGGAACTGGAGGATGCGGCTGCCAAAGCCATGGTTTCCGCTCTGGGTGACCGCTGGAGCCACTACCAGACCAAAGAAGAATACTTGCAGTATCTGGAGATTATGTCCAATTCCTATGTTGGAGTGGGCATCACCATTCAGGTTCGGGAGGACGGTACGGGCTGCGACGTCCAGCAGGTCACAGCCGGAGGCCCTGCGGAGGAAGCCGGTGTCTGCACCGGAGATGTGATTACCCACGTGGACGGACAGAGCATCGCCGGTATGGATACCGCTGAAATCGGAAATCTGGTTCGGGGAGAGGAGAATACCACGGTGGAGCTGACTGTGCTCCGGGAGGGAAATGCCATGACCCTGAAGGTTACCCGTCGCCGTCTGGAAACGGAAGTTGCCACCGCACAGATGCTGGAGGATAAAATCGGACTGGTGACCATCGCCAATTTTGATGAGCGCTGCGCCGAGGAAACCATTGCTGCCATTGAGGAATTGTGTAATCAGGGGGCAACGGCGCTGGTTTTTGATGTCCGCAATAATCCCGGCGGCTATAAACGGGAAATGGTTGAGGTTCTTGACTATCTGCTTCCGGAGGGGGCTTTGTTCCGTACCGTGGACTATCGGGGCAGGGAAGACGTGGATACTTCCGATGCAAGCTGCCTGGACATTCCGATGGCGGTGGTGGTGAACCTCCACTCCTATTCTGCGGCGGAATTCTTTGCGGCGGCTTTGGATGAGTACGACGCGGCGGTGATTGTGGGAGAGAAAACCTTTGGCAAGGGCTATTTCCAGAACACCTACCGCCTGAGCGACGGCTCTGCAGTCACCCTGTCCGTGGGAAAATACTTTACGCCCAAAGGCAATTCTCTGGCAGGTGTGGGGTTAACTCCGGATGTGGAACACATTGTCGACGAAGAAACCGCTGCTCTGATTGCCGCGGGACTTGTGACACCGGAGGAAGATCCCCAAATTATTGCCGCCGTAAATGCCCTGAAAAATGGAAAAAATCCTTGACGTATCTACAAAATCAGTCTATAATAGAACAAGCTATGGACAAATTCAATTGCAGAAAGGATTATCATTATGGCAAAGGAATATAAAATTACAAGCCTGCGTCTGGCAGACCTGGAGAGGGAACTGAATTATCTGAAGACCACCCGTGAGCGTGAAGTCGCCGCTATGATCGCCGAAGCCCGCTCCTATGGTGACTTGTCCGAAAACTCCGAGTACGATGCCGCCAAGAACGAGCAGGCAAAGCTCTACGGCAGAATTGCCGAAATTGAGGACATCCTGTCCCACGCTGTCATCATCGAGGACGAGAACGAAGCCACCGGCCGTGTGGGTCTGGGCTGCACCGTTACTGTCGAGGATGCCAACGGCACCCGTTTCGTCTATCGCATCACCGGTTCTCAGGAAGCCAACCCCATGGAGGGCAAGCTCTCTGACGACTCTCCCTTCGGCCGCGCAGTGGTTGGTAAGTCTGCCGGTGAGTCCTTCACTGTCAACGCTCCCAACGGCAGCTACACCATGACTGTGATCGAAGTGTCTCGCGAGGGCTAAGCTATGGCAAAGTTTGTGCCGCAGGCAGATATGCCTGTTTCCGAGCAGGCCGCCATCCGTCGGGAAAAGCTGGCGGCTCTGCAGGCAGAGGGACGTGACCCCTTTGCCATTACCAAGTTTGATTTTGATGCCGACTCTGCCGCTATCAAGGCGGACTACGAAGGCTATGAGGGTAAGATTGTCCGGGTTGCCGGCCGTCTGATGAGCAAGCGCGGTCAGGGTAAGGTCATGTTCTGCGACCTGCAGGACTCCACCGGACGTATCCAGCTCTTCGTCAAGATTGACGAGATGGGCGAGGAGGAGTTCAACCGCTTCAAGAAGAACGATATCGGTGATATCGTAGGCTGCGAGGGCGAGATTTTCAAGACCAAGACCGGTGAGATTTCTGTTCGCACCAAGTCCATCACCCTGCTCAGCAAGTCCCTGCTGCCCCTGCCCGAAAAGTACCACGGTCTGACGGATAAGGAAATTCGGTTCCGTCAGCGCTATGTGGATCTGATGGTCAACCCCGAGGTGAAGCGGAATTTTGTGATCCGCTCCAAGTTCATCAAGTTCATGCGGAACTATCTGGATAACATGGGCTACATCGAAGTGGAAACCCCGGTGCTGAACACCATTGCCGGCGGCGCTTCCGCCCGTCCCTTCGTTACCCACCATAATACTCTGGATATCGATATGTACATGCGAATTGCCACCGAGCTGCCCCTGAAGCGGCTGATTATCGGCGGTATGGATCGGGTGTACGAAATCGGCAGAATCTTCCGTAACGAGGGCATGGATCCCAAGCACAACCCTGAGTTCACCTCCATTGAGCTGTATCAGGCTTACGCTGACTTCCACGACATGATGGATATCTGCGAAGGCATCATCTCCGGTGCTGCCAAGGAAATCCTCGGCACCTACGAAGTGGAGTGGATGGGCGAGACGATCGACCTGACCCCCGGCTGGCGGCGTATGACCATGGTGGAAGCCGTCAGAGAGTATGTGGGTATCGATTTTGATGCCATTACCGACGACGCTGAGGCTGTTGCCGCTGCCAAGGCAAAGGGTGTGGAGCTGGCAGATGCCGCGGAAAAGACCTGGGGCAATGCTCTGTACGCCTGCTTCGACCAGAGAGTGGAGGAGCACCTGATTCAGCCCACCTTCATTACCATGTACCCCGTTGAGGTTTCTCCTCTGACCAAGCGCAGCCCCAAGGACCCCCGCCTGACCGAACGGTTCGAGGCATTCATCTGCCGCAGCGAGATGGGCAACGCCTACTCCGAGCTGAACGATCCCATCGACCAGAGAGCACGTTTCATGAAGCAGGTCGAGCAGCGTGAGCGTGGCGACGATGAGACCGAAATGCTGGACGAGGATTTCCTGAACGCCATGGAATACGGTATGCCTCCCACGGGCGGCATGGGCATCGGTGTCGACCGTACTGTCATGCTCCTGACCGGCGCAGACACCATCCGGGAAGTCATTCTCTTCCCCACCATGAAGCCGCTGGATTAATCAGATTTGTTGACCGTATGAAAGAAAGGATCCCCCCGACGGATTGTCGGGGGGATCATCGGTTATTCCAGTTCCCGCAGGCGGCAGGCATAGAGGTAGGCGTTTTCGTAATCCTTCAGTTCCCGGCAGCATTGCTCCAGAAAGGCGGTGGCAGCTTTGGGGGCATAGGGCTGGGCAATCAGAAAGCAGGCTTTGGCTTCCCGGAAGCAGCCCTGCGCCCGCAGAAGCTGTCCTTTGAGGAAATTCCATCGGGGGCTGTCCTGCTCTCCGGCGGCTTCCAGATAGTTTTGGGCAGAAGCATATTCCTTTTTCTGCAGGGCTTGCTCTGCCCGAAGCAAAAGCTCCCGGTCATCCACCGGCAGGGTGACCCTTTCCAGCCCGGAAAGCAGCAGAAGCCGCTCCCGTTCCGTTGCCGCTGTGTAGTACGGGGTGGTTTCCCCGGATTCCTTTGCCCGGTTCAGAAGCTGAAGGGCATAGGGGTAGCGGCGTTGGGCAATGGCTTCCTCAGCCAATGCCATGCAGCAGAGGGCTTTCAGCAGACCCTGCTCCCAGTCATGGGCGGCATCCGGGGACTGATACCCCTCCAGCGCAGCCAGAGCCACGGAAAAATCCTTCTTCGCGTAGGCTTCCCGGGCACTGCGCATACACTGCTGATTGGGGGATTCCAGCTCCTCCAGAAAGTAGCTTAAGGGCAGCTCTAACCGACCTGCCAGAATTCGCAAAGTGTCCATAGAGGGACGGGCAGAGCCGTTTTCAATTTGGGAAAGCATATTTCTGGTGATGGTATCGCCGCAAAGCTGCCGCTGAGATAGTCCTGCAGCCAGCCGCGCCTGACGGAGTTTTTGCCCCAGCTCCAATTTCGTCCCTCCTTTTTGTGGTTGTTTTTGGTATATAGTATCACAGTTTCGGTTAAATTTCCACCGTTACAAAAATTTCATTTGCTATTTTTGCGGATATGGTTTATAACTATCTCATTGAATACAAGGAGGTATTCCATGGATATTTCCCAACGAAAGTACCTTGCCGGGGAAGCACTGCAGACATCGGGAGCGCACTCCGCTGTGTGGCTTCACTCCTGCGTGACAGTCTTTGGCGCGGCAGCGGTGTCTTTGATTGGCTGGCTGCTGAGTGTCATGGCACCGGAAGGCGGCATCGGCAATTTGGGTACCCATAGCATCCTCGCTACTGTGCCTGCGGTACTGATGTTGTTGGCGGTTGTTCTGCTTCCGTTCTGGAATGCGGGACTTGTAAATACCGCCATGCAAATCTCACAAAGAAATCACAGCGGCTATGCCGGCTTGACAGAGGGCTTCCGCCGTGGACTGCCGTTGCTGTCCACGCTGATCTTTCGGGGTGTGCAGTACCTGATTCCCGTAATTCCCTGTGCCTATACCTGCTACAGCTTTTACCTTTCCGCTCAGGATGCCGGCACACTGTATCCCGGTGTCCCTCAGGAAATGGTGGCAATGACCCTCCTGAGCTACGGTTTGTTTTATGTTCTGGCACTGGTGCCTCTGCTGGGACTGATCACTTACCGCTACCGGATGGTGCCGTATCTGCTGATGGAAGAACCCGACCCCAAGGGGCTGGTATTGCTGCGGCTAAGCATTCAGCGGATGAAAGGACATAAGCGCCAGCTTCTGAAGATGGATTTCCGATACTGGTGGTTCCATATTCCGGATGCCTTGCTGCTGGTGGTAAGTTTCTTGTCGCCGGTGCTGGAGCTTCTGCCGGTATCCATGCCGTTTCCCGGTGCGCAGTGGGCAATCCCTTTGACGGCGGCGGTACTGCGACTGCTTTTGCATCTGGCAGCCAAGCCACGGATTGCGGTGGAGTATGCGCTGTTTTTTGCAAACCTTCCCGAGACTCCGGAGCCGAAGCCGAAAAAAGCTGCCGAACCCGGCAAAATGCCTTGGAAATACTAATTGGAAAAGGGTGTGCTGCGAATTGGGCAGCACACCCTTTGTGTTATACAAAGAACTGAGTAAAGGCGTAGACGAAGATAACCGTTAAAAACGCGCCTACCATAATTCCGGCAACGATTCCGGAAATAATCAAATTCACCGTACAACGTTTCCGCTCCGGTGTGAAGGGAATGGTGCTGTTGTATTTGCTCAGACACCAGAAAAACCAAATGGCAGATGCCAGCGGTATTCCCATAAACAGAGCAAAGATTCCCAGCCACATGAAAAACTCACCCATGCTGTGACCTCCTTAGTAAAGCTTTCCACCATTATACCCTGATTTCCCTGCAAGTGCAAGGAAAATATGCGTTATTCCGCCTGACCGTTGAGCAGATCCATGAAGTAGCCGGTGTACTCCACGAAATAGCCGCTGTCGGGGAACAGATAATGGTGCAAATCGATGAGGTAATCATCGGTCATGCTGGCAATATAGTCCACGATCATCTGGTTCGGCTCCGATGCCTCATAGGGCTTCTGACGGGGATAGCTTGTCTGGTTTACATAATCAATATGATGACGGAAAATGGGGGAATTTTTCTTACCCAGCAGCAGATCCTCAAGAAGCTGCTCGTAAATCTCCGTCATCATGGGCTTGGCAATCCGCTCCAGCTTTACCCGACCTGGCTCGTTCTCGTAAATCATGGCATAGTTTTCCCGCTTGCAGGACTGCACCGCCTGGAAATGCTCGGCATCCAGCTTGATATAGGGATGACCGTAGCTGTTTTCAATGATGTTGACCACCAGATTGTTGATGATTTCGGAGTTGATGGTACCGATGGGAGAACTGCCGAAGGCATTTTGCTCAATCATCTGAATACGGGCGGCATCCTGACGATCCTTGCCCAGATAAGCGATGATATCGGAAATCCGCACCACGTTGCCCTCCAGAGTGGAAGGCTGAATTTTGTTGGCATAGCCGGGGATGGTGTAGCACTTTTCCAGCTCCGCTTCAAACTCGGCAAAACTGTCAATGGGAACGGGGCGGTATTCCTCCAGCTCAATCTCGCCGTTGTGACCGGCAATGCCCACCAGAGTCTGCAAACTCAGGTTCAGGGAGAAAATCTGATCCAGCACCCGAACGGAGTGGATATTGTGATTGAAGAACCGACCGGTGTGCTTGTTGTACAGCTCGTTGAGGAAGACCTCACCGGTGTGAGCGAAGGGGGGATGACCGATATCGTGACCCAGAGCGATGGCTTCAATCAGATCCAAATTCAGGTTCAGCGCCCGACCGATGGTTCTGGCGATACGGGAAACAAGCTGAACGTGCAGACTTCTTCTGGTGATATCATCGTTCTTCACCAGAGAGAAAACCTGGGTTTTGTCGGTGTAACGGTTGTAATAGGGGCTGTAGAGGATGCGGTCAATATCCTTGGCAAACCTCGGACGCCAAACCGGAGTCGGGGTGGAGTTACTGTGCCGCCGAAGGGCATTTCGATCGGGACAGGCAAAGTTCTCGTAGGAATGCTCCGCCTTCTCCCGCTCCATTCGCCGGGACAGTTCTTCAGAAAGCATTTCTTTCGCCATAACGACACCTCCATAAGTAGTTAGATTGTGGTGATATATTATACAACAAAACAAGAAATAATGCAAGGTTTTTTGTTAAAAAAGTGAAATCCTATTTATTAAAAAGTGAAATTCTATTAAAGGAAATGAAAAAAGTGTTGTTTGAAGTACCGCCCCCCGTCATGTCATCCTGAGCGAGCGTAAGCGAGTCGAAGGATCTATTTGTTCGGTTTTCGCATATTTTCCAACAGTTTCCCAATATTTACGTTCGAGATCCTTCGACTCGCTTACGCTTGCGAAGTCATGACACGTCGGGTGCGATGCAAACTAAACAACAATTTATCGTACAGCACGGCTCATGAAGTAACACCCCTTCCGGGAGTCTGGAAGGGGTGTAGTGTTGACTGCGGTGCAATCGCTGCGTCCTTGCGGTGCAGCTTTTGTTTTAGTTCTGTGCCGCATCCACGGCTTCAAAGAGGGTTCTCAGCAAGTCATCCCCGGTTTTTTCGGTTATGGTGCTGTTAAACAGAGGGGTTTTGTTGTTGACAACGAACAATTGATAGCCGTATTCTTCGTTGAAATAGGTTCTTGAGGTGTAGCCGGGGATACTGCCGTTGTGTCCCCAGCCGCCGTGGGAGGCACGCATCAGACCGTAGCCGTAGGAAGCGGAATGTCCGGTGGTCATCTCCCGGTAGCTTTCCATGGAGACTACCTTTCCACTTCGCAGAGCAGTCATCCACAGATGAATATCGCCGGATGTAGTAACAATGTCGCCACAGCCCTGCGCCATTCCCTCTATCGCTCCGTACAGATCCAACCCATCGCAGGTCAGCCCCCATTGGGGATTGTCCTTGACGTCACCAATAAAACCGGAATGGGTCATGCCGGCGGGGGCGAAAACATTCTCACGGACGAACTCGGTGTAGCTTTGCCCGGATACCTGCTCTACCACATAGGACAGCAGATTGTAGTTGAGATTACTGTACGCAAACTGGGTACCGGGAGTGAAGGACAGAGTTTGTCCGGTGAGCCATTCCAGAATAGCCGCTTTGTTTTCCTCTGCGGTTTGCCCGAAGTGTTCCTCGATATCCTTGTTGCTTCTCGGATCCCGGGGCAGACCTGATTGCATGGACATCAGATGATGCAAGGTTACATCCTTGCCCACGGTGCACTCGGGGAAGTATTTGGTGAGAGTGTCATCAAGGCTCAGTTTTTCCTGATCCCGAAGAATTAAAATGGCGGCTGCACAGAACTGCTTGGAGTTGGAGGCGATGAACATAGGCGACTCCACTGTCAAAGGTTCCTCCAGCTCGTTGGTGCCTTTGACCCATTCGTATATGGTTTCGCCGTTGCAGGTCAGGGAAACGATGCCCGTATACTTGTTCTGTTCCAGAACGGCATCCATTTTGGCTTTCCATTCCTCGGTGAAGATTTCAGTACCGGGCTTGGTGGGGTCGGTGGCAGCAGTTTCCCCGGTGGTCTGAATGGGGTCTGTTTCCTGAGGCACATCGGCAGAGCAGCCTGCAGACCCCAGCAACAGAGTCAGACATAAGAGAATGGCAAACAGTTTTTTCATGCGGTTTCCTCCTTGCAAAGTCAAGTTAATATACCATTATCCTACTATAAAAAAACAGTCTTTGCAAGCGGAAAACTGAAATACTATAGCCAATAGGAACTTTGTAGAAATCCATAGGTGATTCTCCCTTGATTTTAATGATTTGATTTGCCCTTCATAACAATGTGCCACAAGGCACAAATCATGCCCGAAGGGCAAATCATGGCAAAGCCAAATCATGCCCAACGGGCAATTCATTATGCCGCGGCATCCAGCATGTTTTCAATAAAGATGCCATATCCCGTTGTAGGATCGTTCACAAGGACATGGGTCACCGCGCCGACCAGTTTGCCGTCTTGGATAATCGGACTGCCGGACACGCTGATGTCAAGTAGGGGACAAAAGAAATTTGCAGAAAAATTGCGTTTTTATCCCCAAAATACACAAAAAAGGAGGTTTTTACATAGGTCAACCAGAATCCCTTAGTTGACATAGATGAAATGTCGAAAATACCGTATTTTAAGACTTCTCGCATTTTCGACAAATTCTGATTTTTGGGGGTGGCAAGTGTTTTCTGGGGATATGAAAAAGTGCAGACTGCAAACAACAGTCTGCACTTGGAAATTATATGGGCATAATTGTTCTGTCAACCGTTACCTGGTTATCCCCGTCATTTTCCCAATCGGAAACAACATTTGCAACAGGGTATACCTCTGCAGTGTCCGACATTACCGAAATAACTTCACTAAAATGCCAGCCGCGAGAGAATATGATTGTACGGGTTTGGCACTTGATTATGATTGCCATGTCAAAAGCAATTTCATAATTACCATCATTGACGCGGACAACATCCCTTACAATCTCGATTCCGGAGATTTTGTCAGAAACAGGAACAACTGAAACCGGTTCATCACAAAAAGACACAAAAGGTTTATCAGTTGATGCTTCGCAGCAACGAAAGAAGGAAATGTCTTCACATCCATCAAAGAATGGTAATTCTTGAACTTCGTTTACGACTTCGACAGCACCGCCGGATGTATTGATGCGAAGGTTTCCGTAGATCTCGTTGTTTTGAACTGCGCACTCATAGGAAACCAATTCGTTTCCAATCATACTGCGGAGTAAATCAAGCATCTCGCTGGATAGTGTGGCATATACCATATTCAATCCTCCTTGTGCAAATAAAACTTAGCCCAACAAAAAGCGCAATGCTCGTGATCCCAGTTTTCTGAAAGCGGTTGGAACGGTATGTAATACAAGGGAATATTCTTGAATGCTTCTTCATTACCAATCACAGGTCCAGCGACTAACCGCCAATCGTCCTTTTCAATCATTATTCTCACCGCCTTTTCTTTTATCATATCATAGGGTGGCAGAATTGGCAAGAAAATGCGGGCGATAAAAGGCCCCCTTGTGTAAAGGGGGCTGGCAAAAATCTTTGATTTTTGACTGGGGGATTGTTGGTGTCGGTGCATTACAATCCCTCCGTCTGCCCTTCGGGCAGCCACCTCCCTTTACACAAGGGAGGCTTTAGGCAGCTGCATCCAACATATTCTCGATAAAAATGCCATAGCCGGTAGTGGGGTCATTCACAAGGACATGAGTAACGGCGCCTACCAGTTTTCCGTCCTGTATAATCGGTGAGCCGGACACGTGTGTGTCAAGGATAGGACAACAAAAATCCGTGTATTTGTAAGAAATACACGGATTTTCTATTAGTTTCGTTCAAGACGAATGTAAATAATTTCTCCGCACTGTGTACAATTTAAGCTATAAACAAGCTTTGTTCTGCCAACATATACAGTCGTCGGATCACCATATTCGTAACCACAATTATCACACACCTGCTGATATGTAACATAATTATCTTCATCCTGAATAACTCTACAGCCTGTTGTTGTAAGCTGTCTGCTGCAACCAGCTAAAAGGGATATGATAAGCACTGTTATAAGGCATCCTGTAGTAAGCTTTTTCATAATGTTTATTTTACTCCTCTTCTCCGCAGACGTCGCATTTTCGTCCAGTTACGACAGTTTCAGTATATGCTTCCTTGTCAACAACCCAGACCGTTACTGTTTCATAAACCCAGTCTTCTACCATTTCATAACGTTCTCTAAAGAAGCTACTGTTGGATTCGTTTCCGTGGACACTGTCGAAGTGAGCGTAATACGCATCCTTTGTTGCGTAAGTGGGTTGTGCATAACTACACAGCCAACATCTATACTTCTGTACTTTTTTTGCATCCTGCACATCTTCGTAATGGCCCTGTTCCTCATGATGAACCGTTTGAGTAATGTTTGACCATTTATGCCCTGCCGCACTACCTGAAGTTGCACCGCAACTATTACAGGTTTTAGGTGCCGTGCAAGAAGCATCCTTCCATGAGTGACCCAACGCACTGCCTGTGGTTGCGCCACATTTTGTGCAGGTCTTGGGTTTTGTGCAAGTGGCATTGATAAAATTGTGCGCGCACACTGCTGGAGGCTGTGTTGCGGGAGGCTCCGTTGCAGGAGGCTCTGTTGCGGGGGGCTGTGTTGCGGGAGGCTGCGTTGCAGGTGGCTGTGTTCCAGGTGGCTGTGTTACAGGTGGCTGCGTTGCAGGTGGCTGCGTTGCGGGAGACTCTGTTGTGGGAGGTTGTGTTGCAGGAGGTTGCGAGATATTTCCGCTGTCGGAATTGTTTCCACTACCAGCGTCGTCGCCGTTGCTAGAAGTATTACTACTGGCTGCGGCACAAAGTGTGATTATTCTCTCAGCTCTTAAGTACCCATCATCGTTGCCTTTAAGCAAAGATGTTAATTCCTTGCTTGCCTCAGCATATTTTCCTTCAGCAAAAAGGTCAATTGCTTTTTTATACTCTTCTGCAACAGAAAGGTTAATGCAAGCCTCCTTTAGTTTCACAGATGATTTATAATCTCCCAGAGCGGCTAGTTTGTTGGCTGCCAACCCGTATTCCTTGTTTTTTATTAACTGTATTGCTTCGTTATAGGAGGGTTCTTTGGCGCTGTCGGCGTTGGGGTCCTCGTTCCAATCATTTAGCGTCAAAAGGAAACTAAAGTGATTTTTCTCTGTGGTATAATGCATTCCTCCTGTCTTATGGGTGTAATATCCGGCAGAAGAACAGGATTGAAGCACTACATAATAATCTTCGGTAATGTAGTTTCCAAAACCGTTTTGGGCAGTAACGGTAATAAGAGTAGTTACACGTCCGTAAGGATCATATTGAGGTGAGTTTGAATAGCCGTCCAGCTCAGCGGTGCGGGGATACTTCAAATAATCCTTAATTGATTCAAATGCGCATTCCGCAATTGTTTCGGCAGAAGCCGCGCTTTTGGAGGCAGAATTTGATGATGTTGCAGAGGATAATGCCGATTCCAAAGAATTTTGTTTTTCTGAAAGATTACTTTCAGACTCAGCAATAATGGCTGAAATTTCATATTCTTTTAGGTACTGAAGGTATCCTTCAAATTTCTCCAGCATTTCAGCTGTTGGATAAGAGGAATCTGAGGAAATCTTATTTAACGGATAACCTTTTTGACTACTAAATAAAACTCCGTCTTTCTTTACCCACAGACCGGAAATTGTTGAGTCTTTAATATTGGCCGATATGGACGCTGTGGTAATATCGATATAGGTTTTGCCAAGCAGTGCGTTAATGTCAAAGGTTTCCCAGTTCTCATTAGGAAAATTCTCCCAAAAGAAATTGTCATCTGTTATTTCTGGGAACATATGGTCAATATTGAATTTCGTTACATTAATTCCGTCAATTACAATTCGCTCTCCACTATGTTCGTCTGAACCTGAGTAAGTGCCGATCATCTCAGATATCATGGATTCAGGCGAATCAAACTTTTTGCCAGTTTGACATCCGGATAGTGCCGATAACAGCACAAGAACAGCGACTATTGTGACAAGGAGCCTAGGATGTTTGTTTTTTTTCATTTCTATTTCTCCTTAAAAATAAAAAGTGCGGCTACCGAAGTAACCGCACAAAAAACGCAAACTCCGATAGTCGCCAAACCAACTCTGCGGAAAAGACAAATCTTCACAACAACAGAAACGGAATTTGCATTTTTATCAAATTCATTTTGTTGTTGTGAAAAGGGCATTCTACCCCTATTGAAAAAATTTCTCCGCATTATTTAGTTGGTTTGGCTTAATCAGTTTATCATAGGCTGCACCAATTTGCAAGAAAAATTTTGTTGGCACCGTCTGATCTAAAATCACATCGTACCGTTGGCGAGAGTTGCCACAAGGGTGTACATTTCCTCTTCACTGCGGACATTGTGGGCTTTGTTTAAGATGTCCTGCTTTTGCGTTTCGCTCAGGTGGGCATAGCGGTTCATTGCAGCAGTGTTGGCAGACAATGCCAAACCGAACCCAATAGGAACTTGATAGAAATCCATAGAATTACCTCCGTTGTTGTTTGTAGGGGAGGCGTTTCGCCTCCAGCGGGACGGGAAACCCGTCCCCTACGCAGCGGCATCCAGCATATTTTCAATAAAGATGCCGTAGCCGGTGGTGGGATCGTTCACGAGAACGTGGGTCACGGCGCCTACCAGTTTTCCGTCCTGAATAATAGGACTTCCGCTCATACCCTGCACGATTCCGCCGGTGGCGGTCAGGAGTTGGGGGTCGGTGATTTTCAGGAGCATATTTTTCCCGGTGTTCCGTCCGTTTGGATAGATTTTTAGAATTTCCACAGAATACTCCTGTACACGGTTTCCGGATACGGTGGAGCGGATGGTCGCACTGCCGGTGGTAATTTCGTTTTGGGATGCCACCGGCAGAGCTTCTCCGGGGAAGGGAAGTGTGGTTTCGCCAAACACGCCTTGACGGGTATTTTTGTGAATGGTGCCAAGCTGAACCTTGCCTTCCACACCGCCCCGAAGCTGTCCCGGCTGACCGCGGACACCACGTTTTACGGACAAAACTCTGGCATCGTATACCGTTCCTGAGGTCATCGCCACGGGATCACCGTCTGCGCCGCTGATGCCGTGTCCCAGAGAACCGAAGCAGCCGGTGTCCGGGTCGTACCAGCTTACCGTACCCAAACCCGTAACACCCTGCCGCAGATAAACCCCAAGACGGGGGCCGTCCTCGGTGATCTGGGGCATCAGGCAAAGCTGATGGGGTTTTTCATCTCTGAGAATGTTGAGCTGCACCTGACCATCGGAGCGCGCCAATGCCCGTCGGACATCCTCGGCGTTGTCGATGGCGGCACCGTCAATGTTTACCAGCTCGTCCCCCACCCGAAGTCCTGCTGCCTGAGCGCTGCTGCCGAGGGTATCATCAAAGGCGGCAACGGTGACCGTATCATTATATAGCTGCAGCCCCACCACCTGACCGCCGGGGACAAGCATCTGAGCAGCCCGGACCATTGGACTGTGCAGTCCTGCCAGAAGCAGGAGTGCGGTTATTTTTATCATGAAACGCTTCATAAATGTATCCCTCCTTTTCGTCTGCCTTGTTAATATTCCGCAGGGCAGTCCGACGTAAACGCAGTAAAAGTCGAAAAATCAGGGGTGATTTACCAAAGCGGGAAACAAGTTTGTTTTACCTATTGACAAAGTAGGTAAGAGGTGCTATATTACCTACGAAACAACTGGGTAAGAGAAAAGGAGGAATCAGCATGCAAGTTTATGCCGATAACGCTGCCACAACCCAAATGAGTGCTGTGGCGTTGGAAGCCATGCTTCCTTATTTTAATAAAATTTACGGCAACCCTTCCAGCCTGCATTCCGTTGGTCAGGAGGCTAAGGAAGCGCTGGAGGATGCCAGAGCCAGAGTTGCCAAGTGTCTGGGCTGTGAGCCGAGGGAGATTATCTTCACCTCCGGCGGCAGCGAGGCAGATAATCAGGCAATTCGTTCCGCTGCCTACTATGGCGCACGGAAAAATAAAAAGCATATTATCTCCACTGCTTTTGAGCATCACGCAGTGCTGCACACTTTGGAGAAGCTGGAAAAGGAAGGCTTCGAGGTGACTTTGCTGGATGTCAGTCAGGGTCACAACATCACCGCTCAGCAGGTGAAGGATGCCATCCGGGCGGATACCTGCCTGGTCACCACCATGTATGCCAACAATGAGATTGGCTCTGTGCTTCCCATCGGGGAGATTGGTGCTGTCTGTAAGGAAGCCGGTGTACCGTTCCACACCGATGCGGTGCAGGCAGCAGGTCACCTGCAGATTGATGTCAAGGCGCAAAACATTGATATGCTCAGTCTGTCCGGCCACAAGTTCCACGGCCCTAAGGGCGTGGGTGCGCTGTATGTCCGTCGGGGCATTCCTCTGGTGAATGTCATCGAGGGTGGCGCCCAGGAACGTGGCAAGCGGGCAGGTACGGAAAATATTCCTGCCATCATGGGTATGGCGGCTGCTTTGGAAGATGCCTGCGGCCACCTGCAGGAAAATATGGCAAAGGTCACCGCCATGCGTGAGCGGCTGATTGAGGGACTTTCTCAGATTCCCCACTGCGCTCTGAACGGCGACCGGGAGAACCGTCTTCCCAATAACGTCAGTTTCTGCTTCGAGGGCATCGAGGGCGAGAGCCTGCTTCTGCTTCTGGATATGAAGGGTGTTTGCGCTTCTTCCGGTTCTGCCTGCACTTCCGGCAGTCTGGATCCCAGCCATGTGCTGCTTGCCATCGGCAGAGTTCACGACGTTGCCCACGGCTCTTTGCGTTTAAGCCTCAGCGAGTACAATACTCCCGAGGAAGTGGAGCATATTCTGACTGTCGTACCGGAGGTCGTTGCCTACCTGCGGAGCATTTCCCCCGTTTGGCGTGACCTGCAGACCGGCAAGCGGCAGTATATTCTTTGATTTTCAGGAGGTCATTATTATGGCACTTTATAGCGAAGTTGTTATGGATCATTTTATGCATCCCAGAAACGTGGGCATCATCGAGGATGCCGACGGTGTCGGTGAAGTGTGCAATGCCAAGTGCGGCGATATCATGAAAATCTATCTGAAGATTGAAAATGATATCATTGTGGACGTGAAGTTCGAGACCTTTGGCTGCGGAAGCGCCATTGCCTCCAGCTCTATGGCCACCGAAATGATTAAGGGCAAGTCCATCTCGGAAGCCATGGCGCTGACCAACAAGGCGGTTGCTGAGGCGCTGGACGGTCTGCCTGCCCACAAGCTGCACTGCTCTGTGCTGGCGGAGGAAGCCATCAAGAATGCGCTGAAGGACTATTACGACCGCAACGGCATTCCCTACGACAAGTCCATGTTCCCGGACTGCGAGCATTGCGCTCACTGCGAGTAAGCTATGATTGTATCCACCAAAGGACGATATGCCCTTCGGGTGATGGTCTACCTCTCCCAAAAAGGGGAGGAGGACTATATTCCTCTGAAGGAAATCGCGGAATCCGAAGGGATTTCCCAAAAGTATCTGGAAACCATTATGGCGGTGCTGTCCAAAGCGGGATTTGTGGATGCTGTCCACGGCAAAGGCGGCGGCTACCGGCTGAACCGTCCCCCGGAGGGATATACCGTCGGCGGTATCCTGAAGCTGACGGAGGGAAGCCTTGCTACGGTGTCCTGTACCACCCAAGGCCCTGCTGCCTGCTCCAGAGCAAGCTGCTGTCAGGCACTGCCTATGTGGGAACGTCTGGACAAAATGGTAGATGATTTCTTTGAAGGAATTACCCTTGCGGATCTGCTGGCAGAGCAGGAAAAATAAAACAACGGGCGTACCGCTGCGGTACGCCCGTTATTGCATAATCAGGTCATGTAAATGGTTGTTTATCCGCGTAAACAACCATTTATCACGGCTTGCAGACACCGCAGGGGGAATAGCCTTCGTCAATCAGCTCATCCCGGGTGCAGGTGACTTCTTTGCGGTTTTGGTCGGAAATCTTCTGACCGTAGGAGCAGGTGGTATCGTGGAACTTCATGGTTTTGGTATTGAGTACATAGTCATGGGCTTCGGAAGAACCGTGATTGCCGCCGGCACCTGCACCTTCCAGGGTGTCGGCATTCTGATTGCGGTTGGTGGTGAAGGTGACGGTTTTTCCGTCGCTGGTGCAGATAATATCTCCCTGCAGGTCGGTGCGGTAAACCTTCACGTCGGCATCCCGAAGGCGGCTGAGGACAGTTTCCGTGGGATGGCCGTAGGAATTGCCGGTGCCTACGCTGATGACTGCATACTCAGGGCTTGCCTGGCGCAGCCAGCGGTAGGAGGTGGAGGTGTCAGAGCCGTGATGGCCTACCTTCAGCACGGTACAGCCGATGTCATAGCCGGCATCCAGAATATCGTTTTCTTCCGCGGTTTCCGCATCTCCGGTGAACAGGAAGCTGGTCTGCCCGTATTCAATGCGGATGACAATGGAAGTATTGTTGGGATCATCGGATTCGTAAATCGGGCCGATGACCTGACAGTCCGCACTGCCTAAGTCAAATTCCGTGCCGGGTTTGGGAATGGTGATGTCCACATTTTGCTTGCCCAGATTGTTTTTGAAATTGCTGAATGCCTTGGAAGAATAGCTGGTCACGGGAGAGAATGCGGTGGTCACCGTGGCATAATTCAGCGCACCGGACAAGCCGCCCACATGGTCTTCGTGGGCATGGGTGCAGACGATGTAATCCAGATGGGTCACGCCCTGCTTCTGCAGGTAGGTGTAAATCACGTTGGAGTCGCCAACGTTGCCGCCGTCAATGAGCATCGACTCCCCGTCACAGCGGATAAGGGCGGCATCTGCCTGACCGACATCGATAAAATCAATCCGGAAGGAGGAATCATCCGGCTGCTCCTCAGGTTCGGGATAATAGGCGTATTGCAGTACCACTTCGGCATCCGGCTGGAATTCATCTCCGGCGGCAAAGGGCATACCGTTGATCGTGATGCCGTATACCGTTCCACCGGGGATATCATGGCGGTCAGGGGTGCGCTGTTCTGCGTGTACCCCTGAGAAACCGGCATCCAGAAAAGCACGAACGACGGTTCGATACGCCTGCCCCATGCATTCCTCCTGAGAAAGAGGTGCTTTGATGGTGGTGTTCTGAGGCTCGGTGGGACGGGAGGGGGCAACGGTGACCGGTTGGGTGGTCTCCGGAGGCTGGGTGGTAACGGTAGGCTGGGTGGTCTCCGGTACCGGCTCGCTTTGAGTCGGTTCCGGCAGGGTGGTGCCGCTGGGGGCGCTGCTTGGAGCGCTGCTTTGCGGCTGGGTGGTAACGGCAGGTTCTGAGCCGACGCAGCCGGCAAGAAGCAGGCAAAGCGCCAGCAGAACAGCCAGCAATCTGATTGTGTTCTTCATAATCGGTTCCTTTCTTTATTCTTCTGCGCCCTGAATTTCCAGCAGCTCAATGACCTGCTGACCTCTGGCGGTGAGTGCCATACTGCCGTGGATGGGGCAGGCGGCATAACGGCTGTAGTCCGCGTTTTTCAGGGGATTGTCAAAATCCAGAGAAATCAGCCCCTTTTTCTCCAGACATTGGAGAATTAAGGTGTATTCTTCCTGAGGATACTCGGTTTCCTCCAGATAGACAGGACCGGGATCGGCAGCGGTTCTTGCCACCGGGAGAAAGGGAAACTGCGCCAGGGTTTTCAGCAGCGCCAGTTCCGGTTGCGTCAAGGTCAGCGAGCGGTCACAGCCGCCGCACCCGTCGCAGGAAGTGCATTGGTGCATGATCATCGTACCTCCTTATTTTCTTGAATCATAACACGTCAACGTCCATTCGTCAAGAAACTGCCATTGTATTTCCCCATCTTCTGTGATAAAATACGGATAGTATACTCAATAAGGAGAAATAACAATGATTTCCAAAGAAATATGTGAGCGTGTGCTGGCAAAGGCGATGTCTACCGGTGCTGACCATGCGGAGCTGTTTGCGGAGCATACCGACCGGCATTCGGTGTCCATGGTAGACCGTCGGGTGGAATCCATCAATGATACGGTGGTATCCGGTGCGGCAGTGAGAGTGTGCAAGGGGCTTCGCAGTGTCATGGCAACCACAGTGGACAAAACGGAAGCCGGACTGCTCCGCTGTGCGGAAAAGGCAGCGGAAGCGCTGGGGCAGGGGAATGCTCCGGTGGATATTGTCCTGACGGAGCGTTCCTTCGGGGATATCCATCCGGTAAAAATCATCCCTTCCTCTGTGGGAAATGCCCGAAAGGTGGAGCTTCTCAAGGAAGGTTATTTTGCCGCGGCAGAACACCACGAATGGATTCGGCAGGTCACCGGCTCTTTGGCTGATGTGGACAGACGGATTCTCGTTGCCAATTCTCAGGGACTGTACACCCAGGACCGTCAGGTC
Source organism: Oscillospiraceae bacterium (assembly GCA_017473455.1). GTDB lineage: Bacteria > Bacillota > Clostridia > Oscillospirales > Oscillospiraceae > Faecousia. The sequence continues at coordinate 4,025 of JAFULI010000051.1, read as the reverse complement.
AGAACCCGAATGGCAATCAGCGCCGTGGCGGAAAACGGCGGCGATTCCCAAACCGGCTCCTGCTCTCCCGGACGGAAGGCAGGATTGGAGATGTTTGAAGAGGTGAATCCCCGGGACATTGGTCTGCATGCCGCAAAGCAGGCGGTGACCATGGCAGGGGCAGGTTACTGTCCTGCCGGTGTGATGCCCGTTGCCATTGAGAACGGGTTCGGCGGTGTGATTTTCCACGAGGCCTGCGGACATTCTCTGGAGGCGGCATTTGTGGCATACGGCCGCAGCCAGTTTACCGGTAAGCTGGGTCAGCAGATTGCCAACCCCAAGGTCACCGCCATTGACGACGGTACGATCCCCAACGCATGGGGCTCTGTGAATATCGATGATGAGGGACATCCGGCACAGCGCAATGTCCTGATTGAAAACGGCATTTTGAAATCCTACATGATTGACCGCTTCAACGGTCTGCGGATGGGACTGCCCTCCACCGGCAATGCCCGTCGGCAGAGCTATTCCTATACCCCCACCTCCCGGATGACCAATACCTATATTGCCCCGGGAACGGATAAAAATGAGGATATTATCGGCTCTATTGCGTACGGACTCTATGCCAAAGAGATGGGCGGCGGCTCGGTCAATCCGGTGACGGGAGAGTTCAATTTCTCCGTCAGCGAGGGCTATATCATCCGTAACGGTGTGATTTGTGAGCCTGTCCGTGGGGCAAGTCTGGTGGGCAAGGGCTCTCAGGTGCTTCACGATATTGACATGGTGGGTACGGATTTGGATATGGGTCAGGGTGTGTGCGGAGCCTCCAGCGGCTCGGTACCCACCAATGTGGGACAGCCCTTGATTCGGGTGTCCTCCATCACCGTCGGCGGAAGATAAGGAGGGGCTATGGATTATTCAACCTTCAAGGAAGCGGTGATTGCCTTTTGCAAGGAGCAGGGCATCACGGAATATGAGCTTTATTACCAGACGGAAGAGTCTACCGCGGTCAAGGTCTTTGCCCATGAGGTCAACCAGTTTACCGGCTCTGTGGAGGGCGGTATCTGCTTCCGCTGCATTGTGGACGGAAAAATGGGCTATGCCTCCACCGAGGAGCTGAGCCTTTCTCAGGCACACTCCGTGGTGCTTCGTGCTGTGGACAATGCCCGGTGTCTGGAAACGGTGGATGCGGTATTTCTGGGAGAGGGCGGACAGCAGTACGAAACTTTGAACCGTCAGCTCTACGAACTGCCCACCACGGAGGAGCTGGTGCAAGCCGCACTGCAAACCCAGCAAAAGCTCTACGATGCTGACCCAGCGGTGATTGACGGCACCACCACCCAGAGCCTTTGTGAGCGGAAGGAAATTGCCATCTGCAACTCCAAGGGCTTGGATTTGTATTATGTAAACCATATCGCCGGTATTGTGGTATCCGCTATGGTACAGCGGGGGGAGGAAAAAGCCAGCGAGGCAGAAGTTGCCCTTGGCGCCCTTCCCACTTTGGATACGGATGCCCTGACTGCCAAAGCGGTAGCCGGAGCAAAGAAAAAGCTGGGTGGTGAGCCTGCCCCTACCGGCGTGTATCCGGTGGTGTTCAGTCCCGAAGCTATGTCTTTGATGCTGGGTGCGTTTGCGGGGATTTTCTCTGCCTCCGCAGCCCAGAAGGGACTGTCCAAGCTGGCAGACGCGGAGGGAACGGCGATTGCCTCGGAAGTGGTGACCATCATCGATGACCCCTTCCACCCGGAAAACCCCAGCCCCATTCCCTTCGATGCCGAGGGAAGCCCCACCCACCGCAAAGCCGTGGAGGAGCAGGGGGTACTCAATACGCTGTTTCACAATCTGAAAACCGCCCATAAAGCCGGTGTTGTCACCACCGGAAACGCCGCCAAGGCGGGCTTTAACGGGGCTGTGGGAGTGTGTCCCTTCACCATGTATATCGCCCCCGGCGCCGTGACGGAGGATGCCCTTCTCCGGCAGGCGGAAAACGGAGTGTATATCGATTTTGTCACCGGACTGCATGCCGGAGCCAACGGGGTAACGGGAGATTTCTCTTTGCAAAGTACCGGTTATCTCATTGAAAACGGCAAAAAGACCACCCGTGTCCGTTCCTTTACTGTGGCGGGAAATTTCTATGACCTGCTGAAAAATATCACCGCCGTATCCGACTGCATGATTTTGCCCTCCCCGGTGGGCAAAACCACCTTCGGCTCTCCCTGCGTGCTGGTGAATAACCTCTCCATTGCCGGAAAATAAGAAAAACGGTTTTTGCTAAGAACCCCACATATGCAAATTGTAAGATAAATTGTTGTTTAGTTTGCATCGCCCCGTCATGTCATCCTGAGCGAGCGTAAGCGAGTCGAAGGATCTATTTGTTAGGTTTTCATATCTTTTCCAACAGTTTTCCAACCTTTACGTTCGAGATCCTTCGACTCCGCTCCGCTTCGCTCAGGATGACACGGTGGGGAGATTGGTGCTGTAAACAACAATTTATCGTTATGTTCCTACGACATGACGAAGGGGCTGTCTCAAACAATCGGTTTGAGACAGCCCCAATTTTATACTTTTTCGATGGCTTGCTTCAGGTCGGCAATCAGGTCTTCCGCGTTTTCCAGACCGCAGCTCAGGCGGATCAGGTCAGCGCCCACACCGGCGGCATCCAGCTCAGCATCGGACATCTGCCGATGGGTGGTGGAGGCAGGATGCAGACAGCAGGTACGGGAGTCTGCCACGTGGGTTTCGATGGAACCCAGCTTCAGATGCTTCATGAACACCTCCGCTGCCACTCTGCCACCCTTCAGACCGAAGGAGATGACACCGCAGGAACCGTTGGGCAAGTACTTCTGAGCCAGTTCATAATACTTGTCACCCTTCAGACCGCAGTACTTAACCCATGCAACCTTCTCATTGCCGGCAAGGAACTCGGCAATCGCCTGAGCGTTGGCACAGTGCTGACGCATACGGAAGGGCAGGCTCTCCAGTCCGAGGTTCAGGTAGTAAGCACTCTGAGGGCTTTGGATGCAGCCCAAATCCCGCATAAGCTGAGCGGTACACTTGGTGATAAACGCACCGGCAAGACCGAAGCGCTCAGTGTAGGTGACACCGTGGTAGCTTTCATCGGGGGTGCAAAGACCGGGAAAACGGTCGGGATACTTTGTCCAGTCGAACTTGCCGCTGTCCACAATCACGCCGCCCACAGCGCTGGCATGACCGTCCATATACTTGGTGGTGGAGTGGGTGACAATGTCCGCACCCCACTCAAAGGGACGGCAGTTGACGGGGGTGGCGAAGGTGTTGTCCACAATCAGGGGGACACCGTGGGCATGGGCAACCTTGGCGAACTTCTCAATGTCCAGCACGTTCAGGGCAGGGTTGGCGATGGTCTCACCGAAGACTGCCTTGGTGTTGGGACGGAAGGCGGCATTCAGCTCTTCCTCGGAAGCATCGGGGCTGACGAAGGTCACGTCAATACCCATCCGCTTCATGGTTACGCTGAGCAGGTTGAAGCTGCCGCCGTAAATGGCGGAGGAGGAAACAATATGGTCGCCGCAGGAGGCGATATTAAACACAGCGAAGAAGTTGGCAGCCTGACCGGAGCCGGTGAGCATAGCGGCAGTGCCGCCCTCCAGCGCCGCAATCTTAGCTGCTACCGCATCGCAGGTGGGGTTGGCAAGACGGGAGTAGAAATATCCGGAAGCCTCCAGATCAAAGAGCTTGCCCATATCCTCAGAGGTGGCATACTTGAAAGTAGTGCTCTGAATGATGGGAATCTGACGGGGCTCGCCGTTGCCGGGGGTGTAGCCGGCTTGAATACATAAGGTTTCAGTGTGCAGCTTTTGTTCCATGGGAATCACCTCAAGAAAAGAATAGGAATATTGTACCCGTATGGGGCAGGTTTGTCAATCATCGGCTCAAAAACAGAATCAGTGCCACCACAAACACAATGAAAACCCCGACAAAGCCAATCAGGCATCCGCTGGTACCGGAGGAGCGGTGTGAGCTGTGATGGGAACTGCTGTGGTGCCGGTGGTGGTGATGGTGATGGT
>JAFULI010000004.1 GCA_017473455.1 Oscillospiraceae bacterium | reverse complement strand
TTGCGTCATATTCGATATGTTCGTTTCACGAACCCGATAGGATACAGATCCCTGCTCATGCCGCAGCGTATATCGAGTGCTTCCGCACATATCGAATGCCAACGGCATCTATCGAAGATCCCGTCAGGGATCTATATCGAAAGGGGTGTTGCAAAACGCGGTTTTGCAACACCCCTATTTTTTATGGATCGAGGCTTTCTTCCCAGTCGAGGGCTTCTTTTCTGCCTTGGATATAATGCTGTACCATGCGTTTGATACCACGGAAGAAATGTCCGTCCGCCCAGAAAAGGAAATCCTCCACCATTGCCCGGGTGAAATGTCCACGGGACATCTGACTCAGGCGGCACACCGGCAGATTGTAAATGGCGGCATAGGTCATGTCCGGCTTTTTCCCCGGGTTTTCCACCTTGTGCCGCAGAAATTCTCCCAGCCAACGGGCGGCAGGGGTTTTGGCATCGCAAAGCCGGGAAAGGGTATCTTCGGCGGTCATGGCTTCCGAACGGGGCTTTTTCTGCACCGGATGCCCCAGCAGAGAGAAAAATTCCTCCTTGGAAACCTCCTTGATTTGTCCGCTTTCATAGTGTGGGAGGGGCTTGCAGGGGTTGGGGGCATCGCTGCCCAAAAGCCGCAGGGTGACCTTCAGCTTTTCGTCTGCGGAGCTTTCTCCCAAAATCACCTGATAATGGGCGGTTTCCAGTTCCCATTTGCCGGTGATGACATTGTAGTAACGGAAGGCGTAATCCTCCAGAGGGATTGTGACCTCCTTGCTCTCACCGGGATTCAGAGCCACCCGACAGAAGCCCTTCAGCTCCTTTCTGGGGCGAAATACCTTACCGGTGCGGCAGGCAATGTAAATCTGGGGAACAGCCACTCCGGGGCGGTCACCGGTGTTGGTCACGGTGAAACGCACCTGCTTCCGGGTGGCTTGCAAATCCGAGTAGGAAAAGGTGGTGTAGCTCAGCCCATGCCCGAAGGGATACCGTACCGCCACTGCGGCGGTATCGTAATACCGGTAGCCGGTAAACAGACCCTCCCGATACTGGGCGGTCAGACTTTTCGCAGGATAGCTGTCGGCGCAGGGCGTGTCGGACAGCGACTCCACCCAGCTTTCCGCCAGATGTCCGCAGGGATTTTCGATACCCAACAGCAGCTTTGCCATGGCACTTGCGCCGGCCTGCCCTCCCAGATACCCCAGCAGCACCCCACGGATGCTGCTGTGTCGGGGGACACGGAAAGGCGCGCCGCCAAGGAGCAGGACGACTACGTTTTTATTTACGGCGCATACCGCCTCCAGCAGCCGAAGCTGACTTCTGGGCAGCTCCAAATCCTGCCTCTCAAAGGCTTCGCACTCCGCGTTTTCTTCCAGACCGATGCAAACCAAGGCGATTTCGGCACGTTTTGCTGCGTTTACCGCCTGAGCAATCAGCCCGGCATTGGGGTTGGCATACCCCTTGCGGTAACCACGGGCATAGGTAACCGGCAGTTTGTGTCCCAAGGCATCCACCAGATTTTCCAGCCTTGTGGGACGCACCTGAGAAGAGCCTGCTCCCTGATACCGGGGCTTTTTTGCCAGCTCTCCGATGAGCGCCACCTGAGTTCCGGCTTTCAGAGGCAAAATGCCGTCGTTTTCCAGCAAAACCATGGAATTCAGGGCACATTTCTGTGCCAAAGCATGGTGGGCATCCCGGGAGAATTCCCCCTTCGGACGCTCTGTAGTGGCGAGGATTACGGGCAGAAGCTCCCGAAGCCGGGCATCCAGCGTTTCTTCCGATAATTCCCCCTGCGCCACCGCCCTTTGCACCGCCAGCGCATTGTCCGCGCCCGGAGCGGGCATATTCAGGTTCAGACCTGCCTGAAGGGAAGCCACCGGGTCATGGCAAGCCCCCCAGTCGGAAACCACAGCACCGGAAAAGCCCCATTCCTTTCGCAGTATGTCCTGCAAAAGATGGGAATTCTGGGCAGCATAGACACCGTTTACCGGATTGTAGCTTGCCATAATGCCCTTGGGCTTTCCCTCTTTCACCGCAATCTCAAAGGCGGTGAGATAAATCTCCCGCAGGGTTCGCTCATCCATAACGGAGTCCACATTCATCCGCCGCAGTTCCTGAGAGTTGGCGGCAAAATGCTTGGGGCAGGCGGCAACTCCCTGAGATTGAATGCCCCGGATATACCCTGCCGCCAGCTTGCCGGAAAGGTAGGGGTCTTCTGAAAAGTATTCAAAATTCCGTCCGCACAGAGGGCTTCGCTTGTGGTTCAGCCCGGGGCCAAGAACCATATGTACCCCCTGCGCCGCCGCTTCCCTGCCCAGAGCCGCACCCAGCTCCTCTGCCAGAGCGGTGTCCCAGGCGCAAGCCATTGCGGAAGCGGTGGGGAAGCAGGTGGCTTTTTTGGCACCGCCCACGGAAAGACGGTTGGCACGTTTGGACTTTCGCAGTCCGTGAGGGCCGTCTGCCAGCCACATCCGCTTCAGTCCCAGTCGGGGGATGGAACGGGTCGTCCAGACGGTCTCCCCCTGCAAAAGCGCTGCCTTCTCCGGCAGTGTCAGTTGTTCAATGATATCCTGCGCCGTCATAAAACTTCACCTGCTGTGTTTGTTATATTTCTTACGCTCCCTGCCATGGCCGGGAGTTAGCCCAGAATATCCTCCATGTTGTACATTCCCTTGTCCTTGCCCACCATGAAACGGGCAGCCACCACCGCTCCGTCTGCCAGCATGGCACGGGAGCCGGATTCGTGCTTCAGCGTCAGGGACTGATTGCCGGTGTGGATATGCACCTCGTGGATGCCAACCACATTGCCCAGCCGCAGGGCATGGATGCCGATTTCGTCCTTGGTGCGCTTGCCTTCCCCGGAGCGGCCGCAATGGGCGGTGGCATTGGGACGGACTTCCTTGATGGCATTGTACAGCATCAGAGCCGTACCGCTGGGGGCATCCACCTTACGGGTGTGATGAGTTTCCACGATTTCGATATCCGCATCGGGGAAGTAGGAAGCAGCCTCCTTCGCCAGACGGCAAAGCACCGCAATGCCCATGCTCACGTTGCCGGTGAAGAATACGGGGATTTCCTTGGCGGCTTCTTCAATCAGCGCCTTTTCCTCCGGAGTGTGACCGGTGGTGCCAACCACCACCGCAGCACCGATTTCCTTACCGTAGGCAATCACATCGGCAATGGCACTGTGGTGGGAGAAGTCGATGACCACATCCGCATCCACCTTGCCCAGCTCGGCAAAGGTCTTGGGGACACCGTTTTCTCCATCGATACTCACTCTGCCCACACATTCCTGACCCAAAATCTCATCGATCAGCTTACCCATGGCGCCGTTGGCACCGCAAAGAACTACTTTCATACAGAAACTCCTATCTTTCTCATTTCGTTATAAAGCGCTGCCCGGGTGCTGTCCTCCATGGGAGTCAGGGGCAAACGCAGATATTCCTCACCGAAGCCCATAGCCGCCACCGCCGCCTTCACGGGGATGGGGTTGACTTCGCTGAAGCAGGCATTGATCAGGGGCAGCAGACGGCACTGCATCGCTGCCGCGGTTTGGTAGTCCCCACGAAGGCAGGCATCGGTCATGGCGACTGCCTCTTTGGGAACGATATCGCTCACCACGCTGATGGCACCTGCCGCACCCATGGACATCATGGGAACGGTCAGGGCATCTTCGCCGGAGTATACGTCAATTTTGTCGCCGCACAGAGCCATCAGCTCCACCACCTGCGCCATACTGCCGCTGGCTTCCTTGATACCCACAATATTGGGATGCTCCGCCAGCTTCGCAACGGTTTTCGGCAGCAGATTGCAGCCGGTACGTCCGGGGACGTTGTAGAGAATCACCGGCACCATTGCCGCATCCGCCACTGCGGTGAAGTGGGCAATCAGTCCGTTCTGAGTGGCTTTGTTGTAGTAGGGAGTCACCACCAGCAAAGCATCCACACCGGCGGCGCAGGCACTTTTGGAGCATTGCAGGACATGGGCGGTGTTATTGGTACCCGTACCGGCAATCACCGGTACCCGTTTCGCCACTTTTTCCACGGTGTAACGGATGACCTTCTCCTGATCCTCCGGCTCAATGGTGGCATTTTCACCGGTGGTACCCATGACAACAATGGCATTGATGCCGTTTTGGATTTGAAATTCCAGAAACCGACCAAGGGTATCGTAGTCAATGCCCCGGGCTGTCATGGGGGTGATGATGGCAGAAGCCGTCCCCCGGAATACTGTATTTTTCATGGGCGTTCTCCTTTATACCGTGTACCGGCTGAAGTAGTCGTACAGCGGCAGCAGCTTTTCCAGAAACTCTGCTACCCGTTCTCCCAGAGCAGGCCCAAACAGTTCCGGGGAAATCTCCTCCTCCCGGACACAGCCGATTTGCCCCTTCCATGCGTAGAACCGCTCCAGCTCAGGCAAAGGGGCGACTTTGGGCCGCTTGTAGCATTCGGCGGTGACGGGTTGTCCCACCGCTTCCTCGGTGGCGGCAATCAGGGAAAGAAACTCCTCCGGACGCCCGGCAATGCGGCTGCGGAAATCCTCCAACGTGGCGGGACGGGGCTTCCAGTAGAAAAAGCCGTAATGCACCCGGTCAGGGTTGATTTCAAAGTAAAGGCAGGGATTCTCTGCCCACCACGCCACGTCCTGACGGATGCAGATCCACAAACTCTCTTTATAGGGGACGGGATGGTGCAGACGGGCATCCCGATAGATGCGGCTGACCTTCACCAGTGTGCCGGGTCTGTCCGCCACCAGACGGAACAAATCCTGCCCCAAAGCCTTCATTGGCTCGTAGAGGGTTTGTATATATTGCTTTTTGTGTTCGGTAAACCATTCCCGATTGTTATTCAGCCGGATACCCCAAAGAAAATCAATGGTCTCCGGTGTAAACCCAGTAAACATGGTGTGTCACCTTTCTGTATATAGGTTGTGAGCCTCCCGGCAATCATCAATCCCTCAACAAGTCTGTCATTCTGAGGAGGCGATGCCGACGAAGAATCTCAACGTTGGGGTTCGCATTCTTTCCGACAGCTCCACAGGGGAAGGCGATGATCAATCCCGGTTTCGCTTGGTTTTCCACAAAATCCTCCCCAGCAGCTTGGGGGGAACTTCCCGGTCGGGGATTTCCAGAACGTAACGCTCGGAAACGTTAATGACTTTGGTGTCCCCAAACTGCCGCTCCCGGGTGGTATCCCGTCCGTAGCTCAGGTGGACATGACCGTGGAGCAGGTATTGGGGCTTGTACTTATCCAGAAGCTCCCGCAGGGCTTCAAAGCCTACGTGTGCCGGATCGTCCGCATCCCCCACACCCAAAGGCGGCGCATGGGTCACCACAATGTCAACACCACCCATCCGCCACAGACGGTAGCGGAGCTTGGCAATGCGGCGGCGCATCTGGGCATCGGTGTACTGGTGCGCACCGGGATGATAACGAAGGCATCCTCCCAGCCCCAGAATTCGCACGCCGTTGTACACCACAATGTGGTCATCAATGCAGTCGCAGCCTTCAGGGGGGAAGCGGTCATAGGCGGTATCGTGATTG
>JAFULI010000050.1 GCA_017473455.1 Oscillospiraceae bacterium | reverse complement strand
GCGATTTTTGACAGCATTCCTGCGCAGCTGAATGAGAAGAATCGACGCTTTATTTTGACAGCCATCAATCCCAAGGGACGCCAGGAGCGGTATGCGGACAGCTTCAACTGGCTGGCGGATGCCGGTGTGGCAATTCCTTGCTATAATGTTGAAGAACCCCAGCCCCCGTTGCGGCTAAACGAGAAGCATAATCTGTTCAAACTCTTTATGGGAGATACCGGACTGCTGTGTGCCGCCTGTATGGAGAATGTCCAGTTTGGAATCCTGAACGGCGAGCTTCAGATCAATATGGGCAGTATTCTGGAAAACCTGATTGCCCAGCAACTGAAGTGCAACGGTTTCCATCTGAATTACTTTGACGGCAAGCGTACCGGCGAAATTGATTTTGTGATTCAGAATGGAATGGTCATCGAACTGGTGGAAGTAAAGTCCGGTAACGACTATAAAACCCACTCGGCGCTGAATAAGATCCGCAAAGTGGAAGGCTGGAAGTTTAGCAAATCAACAGTATTTTGCAAGGGCAATGTGGAACTGACTGAAGGCGTTTGGTACTATCCCTGGTATATGATCATGTTCATGAAACCCTTCCAGGCCCCAAAAGAAATGAAGTACGAGATCGATCTGAGCGCGTTGACGGAGGGATGATCCATGGTCACAAAAGTATATACATTTCATATCACCTACGAGGGCATGGAGGAGAAGATCTGGCGCAAGGTAGAAGTGTCCTCCAATTACAGACTGGATCAGCTGGGGTATATGGTGTTGGCAGCCTTCGATACGCTGGCATATCATTTGTTTGAATTCTACTATGACGATGATCGGTTTGAGATTCCAAATGAGGATGCGCCGTTCGAACAGATCGACATGGCAAATTTTAAGCTACATCAGTTGGACTTAAAGCTGGGTGATCGAATCCGGATGGATTATGATTTTGGAACAACACAAACCTTCTGGCTGGAACTGATTGAGATTGCAGATATGAAGCGGGGCTGGGGAAGGCGATATCCGTATGTTCTGGATGGCGCCGGGCGGGGAATCATCGATGATATGTCCTGCGAGGAATTATCGGAACTGGTTGCGCAGATCGACCGCAATGGGAAGACGGACGAACCCATCTATTATCAGGAAAGAAGAATGCCCTGGGATTACCGCTGGTTTGATCGGGATTGCATGAATTCCCTGTTAAAGGGCGAAATTGAACTGATCGAAGAGGGGTATGTGCCCTTCTGGCAGCAATAACCGACCTGTTGCACTGCATCAAAAGGTGTTGCAATGTATTAAGCTGTAAAATTGTATCAACTTATCGTAGGCTCCACATAAAAGGACAACAATATAGATGTCCACCGAAAAAGGGGCTGTAAAAAAAAGTCCCTTTGTTTGATAATCGATGTCAGATCCCCCACCAATGGATTGGCTGGGAACCGGATGAACCTGCCTGAGTTATTGATTTCTCTTTCTCAGAAGGAAGAACACCACAACAAAAGCCAGACAGAGAATACCGACGACAATCAGCACCGGAACAAGGGGGGAGTTCTTTGTCGGAGCCGGTGTGGGGGCAGGTGTTGTTTCGGAAGGCTCGATTGGCTCGGTGGGGGTCGTGGCAGGCGGCTCTTCCTTCGGGGGATTGTAAGACGTCCACTGTCCCCCGGCGGTAAGAATCATACTGCTTCCCGGTGTGGACTGCACATCCGGATGCTGATTGGCACCGTTGTTGCTGAAAATGACGTTCATAGTCTTTCCGTCAAGCTCTGCAGGCAGTTCGAAGCTGTAGATGCCATTCCCTTCGGAATTCATGGCGATACCGGGCCAGGGAGCGTATTCCTTTACCCCCGATGCCCACAGATACACATAAGGCGCGCTCCAATCGGGATACAGTCCGATATCCAGATACACCCTTGTGTTTTCTGTCTGGACTGATTTGGTGTACACAGCTTCTGCCGAATAGACGTTCCCCCCGGCATCCTTGCCGGAAACCGTCAGAGTGATACTCTCGCCGGCTTTCAGGGAATCAATGTCGATGTTCACCACCGCACCGTTACGGCAGTCAACAACGGGGGCATCTCCGAGGGTGTAACCGGCTTCCACCAAATCCACCGCTGTGACGGTCACCTGAAAACTCTGACGGAACGTACCGCTGGGCTGGGACAGTCCAATTCCGGCAAGAGAGCCGTCATACGGCACCCAGCTTCGATCTGCTTTGTAAATCATGGAGGTTCTGGGACTCAGGGGCAGCTCCGCCTGACCCTCGGTCTTGGTGCCGTTGTTTGTCCACATGATGTGCAGCCCTGCCGCCGATTCCAGCGTGAAGGGGAGAACATAGCGGTACAGCCCGTCGCCTAAATCCTCCGGCTTCACACCCGGCCAGCCGCCGTTGTTGCCGGTGTTGGAATAGGCATACACATAGAGATCCTTCCAGTCGGGATACGCTCTGGAATCAAAATAGGCGATGGTTTGACCGTGGGCAACCCGTTTGGTATAGGTGACCTGGGTTTCCGCTACGGTCTTGCCGCTGTGGTCGTAACCTGCCAGCTTCAGGGTCAAAGCCTCGTCAGCGGCCATATTCTCACCAAAGGTCAGGGTGGTACCATGCCCGCAGGGGACCCATGCGCCACCGTCGATTTGATAAGCGGCACCGGTGCAGTTTCTTAGGTTGACAGTGGTTTGAATGGTTTCCGTCAGGAACTCCCGGGTTGGCTCGGACAGTTCTACATCTGCCCGGAAAGCAGTTTTGGAAGTGTCGGAGATCCGGGACTTGTAGACCACCGCCACCATGCCTGCCTTCACAGTACCGGAGAGCTTGCCGCCGGTCACTGTGAAAGTACCGCCGTAAGCGGCATCTGTGTAAGTGCCGTCTGCCATGGCATTTGTGGCGACCTCTTTCAAAACCATATCCTGATTGCCGGTATTGACAATCACACAGCCGCCAAATTCCCTTGTTCCCCGCTCAATCATCAGTACGGAGGAATCTCCCATGGGGTTCGTCAGATATTCAGGCGCATCGTCCCCCATCTCGTTGCCGAAGTAGTTGACAGCCACTACCTGAGGGTTCTTGTATAAATCGCTGCCTGCAGCACCGATGATATCGTCACCCCAAGGCTTGGATGCGGAGCTGTTATTCGGACGGGAGAAAAACAAAGGTGTACCACCGGCACGGGCAGCGATGATGGCCCATCCCTGGATCACCTGCTGATCGTTGAGAATGCTGTAGGACGCGTTGTTGCAGTAGTTGTCGTGGGATTCAACCCATGTAACCGCTTGCTGAACCGTTGCTCCCTGGGGCATCAGGAAGTCCCCAATCCGTTCCGCTGTCAGGGTTTTACCGGAAACGCAATCCCGGACACGGAAGCCGTAGTAAGAAGCGGTGGTAAAAAACGGCTGTTTCTTGCCTTCTGCGGTAAAGGAAAGGGACTGGTATGCGCCCAAACGGCTGGAGTCGCTGTCGTCATAGCCGCTCTTGGCATCTGCACCCTGATCGTACTCATGCTTGCCTCCCTCCTGCAAAACCTCGCCATACTGGAAGGATGCTCCGTTTTCCAGCACATAGGGCCAGAAATCACCGGCAAAGCCGTTGCCGTACTTTTGGGAGGTGTCGTCCGGCAGCTCAATCAGCTTGGCTGCGTCATAGCGGAAACCATCAGCACCGTATTCTACGCACTTTACCAAAAAGTTTTTCAGATAGTCCTGCACATCCTGACGCTGGGTGTTCCAGTCGTACAGACCGCTCAGGGAATACTGGGTTTCTTCGTAGCGGTCAATTTCCGACCAGTTGGCGGCATCGCCTTTGTGGAAGGCTTCTCCGTCAAAGCCACCGGTGATGGTTTTGGAGATTGCCCCATAGTCCGAGGTGCAGTGGTTGATGACGGTGTCCACAATTACCTTCAGACCATACTTGTGGGCTTCCTGACACATAGCCTTGAAGTCCTCTGCCGTACCCATTTGGTAGTTTCCGAATACCTCGTAATCCACCGGCTGATAATGCCAGTACCAGCCGCCGTTGATGTTTTTGCCGCCTTCCTTGCACAACGACAGAGGAGAAACCTGAATGGCGGAAAAACCTGCTGCGGCAATCTCGGGAAGATTCTCCTTCACCGTGGCATAAGACCAGCACCAGGTGTGCAGAATTGTACCGTCCTCCACATCCGCTGTCAGACCGTTTTCGGTGAGAACCGGCATGGCTTCCGTCGCGGCAAAGCCTACCGCCGGAAGCAAATGCGCCACCAGTACGGCAGCCAAAAGCCAAACAAGATATCTGCGCGCCTTCTTCATAACCAATCATCCTTTCGTTGTCAAATTCCACTAATTTCATTTTATAAGACTTCGGAGAAAATGTCAATTGTAACGAAAGGCTTTCCCCGAAAACGGGTTACATCCCTATATTTCTCTCAAAACCCACACTTTTCCCCACCCTTCCCACCCTTGCTTTTTTGGAAAGTGTGGCGACAGACTCATGGAAGTGCGGTACAATATCCCTGCAGGGGGAACAAGCCCCCTGCAGACACCTGAAAAAGAAAACGGGAGGGAATAGAAGTGAGAAAGAATATCAATCGTTTTGTTTGCACGCTGATGGCTGTTGTGTTGCTGCTGGGCATGATGCCGGGCATCCATGTACTGGCTGCCAAGGAACAGTTTTACGTCCGTGCATTTGCTGTCACCGGCATCGAGGAACCCCTGGAGGGCAATAAGCCGGATTTCGTTCCGGAGATCTCCTCCAGCGCCAAATATGAAGTTGTTGACAAAAACACAAGCGGCTACATCCACGGTGTGCTCTGGTCGGAGTATGATGCCGATTGGGAGTGGCAGCGGGATTTGGATGCCAGCTCTACCTTCAAGGCAGGCTATTACTATGTGGTACACGTTGTGCTGAAGACTGAGAATGGCAAGTACTTTACCTCCTCTGTCACCGGAACCATCCAGGGCGTCAATGCCAATATTGTGGGAAGAACCAGCGATAATACCCAGCTTACCGCTTACGTTACCTTCGGCCCGAGTAAGGGCGCAATCAGGAAGGTGGATTTGACGGTGGTTATGCCTACGGTCGGCAAGACCCCCACCTTTGCCAAGGTGAACACGACCACTTATGAAAGCAAGAATAACGATCCCAAGCTGAGCAATCAGAGCAACGGTGTGGTCTGGACCAATATGAGCACCTCCGTAAACCTGACTGTCAGCAACCCCTTTAAGGAAAATACCAAGTATTCCGTTACATACACCCTGTACCCCAAGCGTGGCTATGTATTTACCACGAATGTGACTGCCACCATTAACGGCAAGGCAGCGCAAGTCAGGCATTTCGGTGATTATATCGAGGTCAAGCTGACGGATTTGGTTCCTGCCTCCAATAAGAAGCCGATCAGCTCTGTGACGCTGAACGTCACCGCCCCGGCAGCCGGACAGAAGCCGGTTTTTAATAAAATTGACGCAGAAGGCTTCTACAGCGACAACAACAGTAACCCTGCGGTGATATACAAAAACGGCATCGCATGGTATAAGACTGCTTATTCTTATATTGCCCCCGGAACCACCGAGACCTTTGAAGCGGGGAAAGACTATACCCTGAGGATTTCTCTGACTGCCAAAGACGGCTACGAATTTGCTGCCAATGTGACAGCAAAAGTCAACGGCAAAACCGCTACGGTCACAGCCTATGATGACAGCATTACTGTGGAGGTAGTGTTCAGCGTTCCGAAGGCACAGCATACCCACAAGGAATCTGCATGGAAGACGGACAGCGATAACCATTGGAAGGTTTGTACCGACACGGAATGCGGCGCCATGCTTGTTCAGAAGCAGAAGCATGCCGATACCAATAAGGATGGCAAGTGCGATACCTGTGGCTACAATATGCCTGTTACCAAACCCACGACCACTGCCCCGACTACGACTAAGCCCGAGCCCAAGCCCACCGAGCCCAAGCCCACCGAGCCTAAGCCCACCGAGCCCAAGCCTACGGAACCCGTCAATACCACGGAACCGGAGGTAACGGAACCCGAGGTAACGGAGCCGGAAGCTACCGAACCCAGCGTTACGGAACCGGAAGCCACCGAGCCCGGCACTACCGAGCCTGAGAAACCCACCCAGCCCCAGCCCACCGAACCTTCCCAGACCGAAAAGCCTGAGAACAATCTGAGCTGGATCTGGATTTTGGTGGCAATCATCGTCGCCGCCGGCATCGGCGCAGGTGTAGCCCTGCTGGTGAAGAAGAAAAAGTAATACTCTCTGACAAACCACTCCCAGGACATCCCTCCCAATGTCATTAAGTTAAGAGAAACTGGACTTCACAGAGATGTGGAGTCCAGTTTTTTGTAACCATTTTCAAAAAAACACTTGACAAATGCAGAAAAATGTGCGGCCTTTTTGCTAACCATAGTTAGCAAAAAGGCCCTTG
>JAFULI010000049.1 GCA_017473455.1 Oscillospiraceae bacterium | reverse complement strand
GGTGATGGTGATGGTGGTGATGGCTGTGATGGGAGTGATGATGTCCGCTACGGTGCGAACGGCGGGAATGACGATGGGAACCATGATGGGAGCCATGATGGGAGCCATGATGGGAGCCGTGATGGGAATGGTGATGATCGCCTTCGGGCATAAACCGCACCTCCTCCTTAAAGGGTATTTTCCCAGATTATATCATAAAACTCCGAAAAAGAAAAGAGGAAAGTTAGGGCATAATCAGCCGGTGCCGGTTTTGCTTCAGGGCATCGGCAAAGGCTTGCCCGGTTTGTACCCGGAAGGGAAAGGCGACTCCGGCACTGCCCAATCGGCTGTCAAAGGCAAAGTGGATATCTCCGCCGGAAGTGAGGATAAAGTCGCCTTCTCCGGCTTTTTCCAGTGCCATGGCATTGCGGTCGGGAGAATTTCCGGCGTTGTAGACTTCGATGCCGTCCAGAATTTCCGGGCGGATGGGGACTTCCCAGCCGCCGTAGCGGTAGGGGTGTGCTTGAATGGCAATGCCGCCGTATTGCCGCAGACGGCGAACAAATTCGTCAATGGAAAGCTGGGGAATGTCGGGGTTTTCCATGAGAAATTCCCGTCCGATGCCGTAGCACAGAATTTCCTGACCGCCGCCGTAGGCATGCTCAATGCCAAAAAGCACATCAAAATCCAGCGTATCTCCCAAAGCCTTTGCCCTGAGGTAAGCACCGTAGTAAACGTCCATGCGCTTTTCCCATGGGAGATTGGCATCCACGCAGGTGTAGCCGTGGATGAAATGGTCAGTCAAAACCAGACCGGCAAAACCGGCATCCCGGTAAGAAAGCACCAGATCCTCCGGGGAGCTGTGGGCGCATTTGCTGGCAACGTTGCAATGGCAGTGGGTTTCGTAGCGGTACATAGTTGTCCTCCTGAAGCTGATATCCTTATCATAAACCAAAACCGGAAAAAAGCAAGGCAGAAATCCGACAATTTCGCCACGGTTTTACAAAACTGCAACAATTACCATCTTGCGTGATATCGAAAACTATGGTATACTCAAAATGTATAAGTAGGGGTATGCGTATTTTGCGTAAACCGCCCCAATTAAGAGAAAAATGCTTGCATTTGAAAGGAAGATTGCTATGTACGATTATCTGATTGTCGGTGCCGGCCTGTACGGAGCTGTCTTTGCCCGGGAGCTGACCAAGCAGGGAAAGAAGTGCCTGGTGATTGACCGCCGTGACCATATCGCCGGAAATATCTATACCGAGAATGTCAGCGGTATCAACGTGCATAAGTACGGCGCTCACATTTTTCACACCAGTGACAAGGAAGTGTGGGATTATGTAAATCAGTTTGCTGAGTTCAATAATTATATCAACAGCCCCATTGCTGTGTATAAGGACGAGCTGTACAACCTGCCCTTTAACATGAATACCTTCTCCAAGATGTGGGGTGTCCGCACGCCTGCCGAGGCAAGAGCCAAGATTGCCGAGCAGGTGGCGGAGCTGAACATCACCAACCCTCAGAACCTGGAGGAGCAGGCACTGAGTCTGGTGGGCACTGACGTTTACACCAAGCTGGTCAAGGGCTATACCGAGAAGCAGTGGGGTCGGGATTGCAAGGAGCTGCCTGCCTTCATCATCAAGCGGCTGCCCTGCCGGTTCATTTATGACAACAACTACTTCAACGACCGTTATCAGGGCATCCCCATGGGCGGCTATACCGCCATGGTGGAAAAGATGCTGGAGGGTGTTGAGGTGCGGCTGAATACCGATTTCTTCGACCTGATCAAGGCAGAGCCTGACATTGCCGCCCATATCGTCTACACCGGCTGTATCGACGAGTATTTCGGCTACCGTCTGGGTACTCTGAACTACCGCAGTGTCCGTTTCGAGACTGAGGAGCTGCCCATTGACGATTATCAGGGCAACGCTGTGGTGAACTACACCGAGCGGGAAGTGCCCTTCACCCGAATCATTGAGCATAAGCATTTTGAGTTCGGCAAGCAGCCCACTACCGTCATCAGCCGTGAGTATTCCGCGGAGTGGAAGCCCGGTATGGAGCCTTATTACCCCGTCAACGATGCTGCCAACGGTGCGCTGTATGAGCAGTACCGTCTTCTGGCAGAGGCAGAGGGCAATGTGACCTTCGGCGGCAGACTGGGTCAGTACCGCTACTACGATATGGACAAGGTCATCCGTGCGGCTCTGGACGATCTGAAGAAGTTGAAGTAAGGGAGAAACGTGGAAATGACCAGTATTAAATTACAGAATATCGTATTTCAGTACGATGCGGATGCCAATTTCAGAACCTATACCCAGCTGATGCACAAGGGTGATGATTTGGCATATGACCCGGAGGCAAAATGCCACATCCTGAAAAAGTATGATCGGGTCAACTTTACCTCCTATTTCAACTGCCTGCAGATTCGCAGATGGAAGGAGCAGACCTACGCAAAGCGGTTCACGCTGCGTCTGGAGCTTCAGGGTAAGGCATTCGTGGAGCTGGAGACTGTCTACCGCAATTCCAAGAGCATCAACTACGGCGTGCTGTCCCAGCAGGTGGTTTCCTCTGAGGGATGCAGCTTCGTGGATATTGAGATTCCCGAAACCGACAATCTTCTGGTGGGCTTCAGCATCACCGCACTGGAGGATACCTTCCTCTACGGCGGCTGCTACATGACCGAGGTGGAGCAGAGCGAAATCCGGGATATCTACATCTCTCTGGCATCCACCACCTTCCGCAAGGAAGCGTATATCATCAAGAATCTCCGCACCCTCCGGGAGAAGGTTCTCTGCCCCGGCAGCGATTTGGAAGGCCATCTGTTTGTCAATGTTGTGGACAACGGCCGCACCCTCTGCCGTGAGGAGCTGGAGAGTGAAAACATCCGCATCCACCCCAACATGAACGTTGGCGGTGCCGGCGGTTTCACCCGTGGCATGATTGAGTCTTTGAACCTCCCCAAGAAGCCCACCCACGTCCTTTTGATGGACGATGACGTGCTGCTCATGGGTGAGAGTCTGTTCCGTACCTACTACCTGCTGCGGATTTTGAAGCCTGAGTATCAGGAGTATTTCGTCAGCGGTGCTATGTTTGACTATGACCAGCGCCAGATTCAGTATGAGGACATCGGCTACGTCCACCCTGAGGACGGCTCCTATGGCCCGCTGAAGGACAGAATGGACATGACACTGGTGCAGAACCTGCTGAATAACGAGCTGATGTCCAAGCGGGAGAAGCCTGAGTCCTATGCCGGTTGGTGGTACTGCTGTATCCCCACCCCCGTTATTGAAAGAAACGGTCTGCCCCTGCCGGTGTTCGTCCGTGGTGACGATGTGGAGTTCAGCATCCGCAACAACGCCAAATTCCTGACCCTCAACGGCATCAGCATCTGGCACGTTGGCTTTGCCGGCAAGTTCAATGCCGCCATGGAGCTGTATCAGGTGCATCGGAACAGTCTGGTGATTCAGGCAGCCAGCGGCATTTGCAAGAACGTGGATTTCATCAAGCGGATGGAGGACTTGTTCCGCAAAGAAATCACCCGCTTCTCCTACAACAATGCTGAGCAGATTCTCGATGCCATCGAGGACTTCCTGAAAGGCCCGGAGTTCCTCCAGAACCTCAACGGCGAAGCCTCCATCCGGGAGCATGGCGCCAAGAATGACAAGATGGTTCCCATCGAGGAATTCCCTGCTGCCTACAACCTGAAAAACGGTGACCCCTATTCCTACACCCGTCTGAACCTCATCCAGAAGGGCTGGTATGTCATCACGATCAACGGCCATCTGCTGCCTAACTTCCTGCTCAGAAGATGGCACGAGGTCATCGCCTATGACTGGTTCTTTGTCCCCGGTAAGAATTTCATGCGCCGCAATCTGGTGGCGATGAACCCCAATGACAATACCGCCTGCATGAGAACCATCAACCGTAAGCGCTGCTTCTCCCTGCTCCGCCGCCACAGCAAGCTCATGCGTAAGTATAAGGCAGAGCACGCTGCCGTGGAAAAGGCATACCGGGATGCGTTCGCCCATATGACTTCCGTGGAATTCTGGAAGGAGTATTTGAAGTTATGAAGAAAAAGAGCTTCTTCTCCCGGGCAGTGCGGAAAGTGAAAAGCCTTGTAAAAGGAAAAGCCCCTGCCCAGCCACCTCAGGAGCCTGCGAAGAAGTACGGTCTTAAGCTGCCGGAAGGTCTGACCCATGTGGGACAGATGGACGGTCAGCTTTGCAGCGGCTGCGGTGCCTGTGCCTGCACCTGCCCTGTGGGAGCCATCACCATGGTACGGGATGCCGAAGGGTATCTTGTTCCTGCTGTGGATGAAAGCAAATGTATTCATTGCGGCAAATGCACCAAGGTCTGCCCGGTACTCAATACCCGTCATGACAATACCCCCGACCCTGACTGCTATGCGGTGATGGCATCCGATGAGGTGCGCCGCAACAGCTCCTCCGGCGGTGCGTTTACCCTGCTTGCCGAGCATATTCTGGAGCAGGGAGGCTATGTCTGCGGTGCTGCGCTGGATGAGAACTTCGTGGTCAGACATATCATTGTTGACAATGCCGCCGACCTGAGTAAGCTCCGTGGCTCCAAGTACGTTCAGTCGGATACCGACGGTGTGTACCTGAAAATCCGTGAGCTGCTGAAGCAGGGGAAGCAGGTGCTGTTCAGCGGCTGTCCTTGTCAGGTGGCAGGTCTGAACGCATTTTTGGGGAAGCGTTACCCCAATTTGCTGCTGGTGGATCTGGTCTGCCACGGCGGCCCCTCCCAGAAGGTCTTTGACCGCTATCTTCAGGATACCTATGGCAAAGAAAACCTTCAGGACTTCAAGTTCCGCACCAAGGAATTCGGCTACAACTCCTTCAACCAGATTGCCTATTTGAAGGACGGTACAAAAGTCCCCGGCAACATTGCCTTTGATGCCTACGAAAAATGTATGCATTCCGGACTTGCCTGCAAAACGGTCTGTGCCGAATGTCCCTTTGCTCCTGCACCCCGTCAGGGCGATATCACCATCGGTGACTTCTGGGGCATTTCCCGGCATAAGCCGGAGTACAACGACAATCTGGGTACCAGCGTGTTCCTTGTGAACAATGCCCGTGGTCAGGAGATTTGGGATGCGGTGCGTGATCGCTGTAAGCTGGCACAGAGCGTACCCTACGATGTGGCACGGCGGAATAACCGCTTCGGAAGCCATATGGAAATCCCCACCGGACGGGATTGGTTCTTCCATATGCTGGACAGCAAGCCCTTTGCCACCGCAGTGGATTATGCCATCAAGCGGAAATTTGACGTTGCCATTGTGGGACTGTGGTACGGCCTGAACTACGGCAGCATGGCGACCTACTTCGCCCTCCACCAGACTCTGAAGAAGATGGGACTGTCCGTGCTGATGGTGGAAAACAGTCTGTGCCCCGACAGTGAAAACGTCTACGGTAAGACCCATCCCAGACGGCTTGCCCACCAGTTCTATGACATCAGCGCCCGATATCCTCTGCGGGAGCTGCACGTCCTGAATAACCACTGCGATGCGTTCCTTGTGGGTGCGGATCAGCTTTGGAATGTGGATTTGAGCAGACCCTACCGCCAGACCTACTTCCTGGACTTCGTGGACGATAACAAGAAGAAAATTTCTGTGGGTACGTCCTTTGCCAAGGAATACGGTGGCTCTGCGGAGGAGAAGTTGGTCAGCTCCTATAATCTCCGCCGGTTTGACCATGTGTCCGTTCGTGACGAGCTTTCCCGGCAGATTTGTGCGGACTGGGGTGTGGAGTCTACGGTGATTTGCGACCCGGTGCTGTTCTGCGGCAAGGAGGATTATGAGCCGATTGCCAATCAGGCAAAGCTGACCCATGATGAAAAATTCCTCATGGCATATATCCTTGACCCCGATGATACCACCGGTAAGTTCCTCCACGATATGGCGGTTGCCACCGGCTGTAAAGTGGTGGCGGTGCTGGATTTGTATCCGCCGCTGTGGGAGGAAAGAAGAAGACGTCTGAATGTGGATCAGTACGACGATGTGGAAGTCAAGTCCGAGGTGGATATTTTCGAATGGATTTGGTACTATAAGCACGCGGAAGCGGTGATTACCGACTCCTTCCACGGTACGATTTTCTCCATCCTCTACGAAAAACCCTTCCTGACCCGTACCAATTATGAGCGTGGCTATCAGCGGTTTGTATCCCTGCTGACACCTCTGCATCTGGAAAGCCGGATGTTCAACAGCTTCCGCGATGTTCCCGATCCCGTGGGAATGCTCCGTGAGCTGGACTATACTGTGCCCAATCAGGCGCTGGATGCCATCCGTGCCGAGGGCTTGCAGTGGCTGCGTGATGCTCTGGAAGCCCCCAAAAAGGTGACCTCCAAGGGAATCTACCCCGTCTACGGCAGCGAAGAAACTTAAATAACAACTCCCCATGGCTGCGTGCCATGGGGAGTTTGCTGTTTCCTGTGAGTATCTGCCAATCAGCATTGCTTCAGCAGACGGATGTAGAATTCTACGGTCTTGTGAATGGATGCAAGACGGATGCGTTCGTTGTTGCCGTGGATGGTCTTGCGTTCCTCCGCGGTCATGTCCATAGCGCAGAAGCGGTAGACATGGTTGGAGATTTTTCCGTAATGGCGGGAGTCGGAGCATTGCACCATCAGATAGGGGGATACGATACATCCGGGCCAGGTCTGGGCTACCGAGGATGCCACCTTGTCCCAGCTTTCTCCGGAGGTTTCGGAGATGGGGCTTGGCTCAAAGGACTCCAGTACCTTGACCTTGACGTTGGGACTGCCCACCGCCTTTTTCAGGAAAGCCTTGGCAGACTGTACGCTGTCCGAGGGATTCAGCCGCAGATTGGAAACCAGCTTTGCCTCTGTGGGCAGGACATTTCTTGCGTTGCTGCCCTCCATCTGGGTGAAGGCTACCGTGGTGCGGACGAGGGCATTGATTTCACCGCCGCTGAGACGGCAGTACAAATCCAGAACCGGCTTGAAGCACCAGAGGTTGGCGAAAAGAATCTTATACCCGAAGGAGGAGTGCCGACCCAAGGTGTCAAACAGCTCTCCGGCAGGTTTGGTGATGTGCATTTTGAAGGGGGTCTTTTCCACCTTGCGGCAGACACCGCAGATGGTGCCGATGGGAGTTTTCACCGGAGGCGCGGAAGCATGACCGCCCTGAGAGTACAAGGTGTACTGCACATTCATCATACCCTTTTCCGCAATGCCAATCAGACTGCAGGGCTTCCGGACACCGGGGAAAACGTTTTCCACCACCGCACCGCCTTCGTCCAGCACCAGCGCCGGATGGATGTCGTGACGGATGAACCAATCCACAATATTTTCCGCGCCCTTGCCGTTGATTTCCTCACCGCCGGAGAAGGCAAAGTAGATGTCCTGCTCAGGACGGAAGCCCTTGCCAATCAGATAGTTGGCAGCGGACAGCGCACCGTTAAGGGTGGCTTTGGTATCCAGTGTGCCACGGCCCCAGAGAATGCCGTCCTCAATAATACCGGCAAAGGGAGGCTTGTCCCACTTTTCCTCATCCGCAGGAACGACGTCGTAGTGCGCCATCATCACCGACGGGGCATTGTCATGCTTGCCGGGCCAGCGGAGCAGCAACCCTCTGTCCGGCAGGCGGTTGAAGGAACAGACATCAAACACCCGGGGGTACAGGGTCGGAAGCAGAGCGATGAGCTTTTCAAATTCTCCGTCGTCCTCCAGCGAAGGGTCGTTGTAGGAAACGGTCTTGCATTGCACCAGCTTCTGCAGGGCATTGACCGGGGCTTCCGGGTCAAAGGAAATCGGTTCCGCTTCGCCGTAGTCCAGCTTTTTCGGACGGAAGAAGGCAGCTCTGACCAGCAGTATCAAAAGGAAGATGCCCAGTAACCCCAGCACTCCGTAAAGAATCCACATATCAAAGCACTCCCTTCTTGTACAGAATACGGGAGACGATAATGGTGAATACCACACTCACGGGAACCATAATGCCCACGGTGCTTTCGTTCAGAGCAGGAACAAAGATGAACAGCACCAGCATCAGCAGCACCGGTGCCACGGCGATTTTCCAGTTCTTCGAAACGAAGGCAACACCCAGACCGCCGAAGAGGGCAGGGAGCATCTGGGCAAAGGCAGGCTCCAGCACCGGGGACTCCAGAATGGGAGTCAGGGGAACAATCAGGATTACACCCAGAATCACAACCAGCGTGGTCACAATGCTGGAGGTGGCAATGGCGATGGTGGAGATAATCTCTCCTTCTTCGCTTTGAATGCTCACATCATTCTGCTCCAGAGCATTGATGGCGCAGGGCAGCTTAAGATTGGAAATGTTGCCGGTAACGAAACTCAGATAAGAACCGCCTGCACCCAGCATGGGAGTGAAGGTGACGGTTTCGATGGCACCCACCGCCCAGTACATGGGAGCGGTTGCCACCAGTCCCAAGCCCAGCGCCTTCCAGTCGGGAGTGGCATCAAAAATCAGTGCTACCACCACGGGAAATGCCAGCAGCAGAACCATCATGCTCAGGTTCCAAATCCGACCGTCCCGATGGACGGAGTCGATGTAGGACATATTTTTCTTCATAGCACTACCTCCTTAACCCAGCCATGCGGTGATGGGAATGGCGGACAGCATACCCAGCACCAGACTCACCGGCAGGGCATAATCGTTGATCCATTGCCATTTCAGCTTCTTCATGGCAAGACCGCACAGCAGCATCACCAAAGCGGATACCACCAGTACGCACACCGGAACCAGACCGGCAGTGGGGCTTTGCCCTTCCACGGGGTTCCACAGGTTGGAGAAATTGCAGAACACATATCCGAGGAAAGCGGAAATCATGCCGATAAACATGGCATTTTGCAGAATGTCTGCCCACTTGGCATCCTTCTTGCCCAAAGACTGCATACCGCCCAGCAGCTTCTTGCCAATCACAGGCACCAGCCAAATGCCCAGCATAATGCTGATGGTCATAACCAGTGTAATGGTGACATACTGTCCGGCAGTCAGCTCGGAGATTTTACCCAAAGATAAGCCCATGGCGCTGACGGAGTTTTCCGCGGCAATGGTCTCGTAGCTCAGGCTTCCCACCACACTCAGACGAAGCCAGGGCAGGGGAATACCCAGACTCTTGGAAAGCGCAATGACGCTGATGACGATGGACACCGCCGGAGCGATGGTAAAAATCGCAGCGGTTCGCATGGTTTTGTTCAGTTTCTTTTTGTCCATGCCGATGGCTTTGGCACGGCGCAGGGCTTTGACCAGAAAATAAACCGACTGCCCCAAAACCGTTGCCACAAGCACGGCAACCAGAACAAACAAGACGGGATGATTCACAGAAAACTGCATACACAGCACCTCCTGAAAAAAGATACTATCAATATACCACAAAGAACAAAAGGAAACAAGCCTGTTATTTATGGAAGAAGCCAAACCAATCCACCTGATTGGATAGATAAATTGTTGTTTGAAGTTCGATTACGCATACGCCACTTGCCTCTCCCTTTGGGAGAGGTGCCCCCGAAGGGGGCGGAGAGGGCATCGTGATTTTCTTTAAGAAAATCACATCGCCGCAGGCGATAACGACACATTTGC
>JAFULI010000048.1 GCA_017473455.1 Oscillospiraceae bacterium | reverse complement strand
GGCTCTCCCTTTGGGAGAGCTGGCACGCCGTAAGGCGTGACTGAGAGGGCAATCAGAAAAATGTGTCGTTATCGCCTGCGGCGATGTGATTTTCTTTAAGAAAATCACGATGCCCTCTCCGCCCCCTTCGGGGGCACCTCAGCACAAGGCACTAAGCATCCGTAAACCGCCGGAGGCGGAAACGGCTGCTAAGTCCCATAGGGAGAGGCAAGTGACATATGCGTAATTGAACTTCAAACAACCATTTCCCTCGATCAAGTCCTCTGTGAAGCGGTTACAGAATCAGGCAAATCAGCCCCGAAGCGCCTTCGTTTACGATTCTGGTCAGACTGCCCCGGAATTTGCTCCTGACCTCCTCCGGAGTGCGTACCAGCTTTGCGTTCAGTCCTTCGTGAATCAGTTCATACACGGACTTGCCAAAAATATTGCTCTGCCACAGATTTTCCGGTGTCTGACGGGTCAGACGGTCGATCAGATCCTGAGATTGCTTTTCATCTCCCACAATGGGACTGATCTGGGTGTCGATGTCCACCCGAATCATATGGATGGAGGGGGCATTGGCTGTGAGCTTTACCCCGAAGCTGCCGCCCTTACGCAGCAATTCCGGTGTCTGCAGGGTCATATCCTCCGCACCGGGCATCACCACACCGTAGCCCGTTGCCTTGACTGCCTCCAGAGCATCGGAAATCTTGTCATACTCCCGTTTCACTTTGGACAGCTCACAAAGCAGGGCAATGAGCTGGGCATCGCTGTGGATTTCCATACCGGCTTTGGCGCTGAGGATTTCGTAGTACAGCGTTTCCGGGAAACCCAAAGCGCATTCCACCGTCCCCGTGGCGAGGTCAACGCACCGCAGGGAAACATCCACCACCGACTCCAATTCCTTTAAGCCGGCAAGCACACCCTCTGCCTGACCGAGGGTGACAATCTCCTCCCCACGTTTCAAAAGGGCATCGTAAACGCTGCGTTTTACCGGATGCTCCGCCTCCAGCGCATCCATCCAACGGGGCAGATACACCCGAAGCTCCCCAAGGGGGAAGGCATACAGCAGCTCCCGTAACAGCTCCGCAATCCCGGCACTGTCCAGCGCCTGACAGTCGGCAATGGCGGCGTCCACACCGAACTGGGCTTTTAAGTAGCTTTTTACGTTGCCGGCAGCCTCCCCACCGGGAGCGCGGGAATTGATAATCACCAGAAAGGGCTTTCCCGTGGCTTTCATATCACGGATGGCTCTTGCCTCCGCATCCAGATAGTCCCCCCGGGGAATGTCGGTGACGGTGCCGTCGGTGGTGACCACCAGACCGATGGAGCAATGCTCCTCCATGACCTTTTTCGTGCCAAGCTCCGCCGCTTCTGTCATGGGGATTTCGTAATCATACCAGGGGGTGGTGACCATTCGGGGGACACCGTCCTCCTGCGCGCCTACCGCCCCTTCCACCATGTATCCCACGGAATCGATCATCCGCACCCGAAGCCGGGCTGTGCCGTCGGGGGAGATCTCCACCGCCTCCTCCGGTACGAATTTCGGCTCTGAGGTCATAATGGTTTTACCGGAACCGCTTTGGGGCAGTTCATCCCTTGCCCGCTCTGCCCGATAGGGATCGTCGATGCCGGGAATCACCAATTCCTCCATGATCTTTTTAATGAGAGTGGATTTTCCCGTCCGCACAGGCCCTACCACACCGATATAGATATTACCGCCGGTACGCGCGGCAATGTCGAGATAAATGTTTTCCATAGCCAGCCTCCTCATCCGGCAGGAGAGGACGCTCCTGCCATGGTTTTACTCAAAGGTATGTCCCGTCAGAGGAAATTAGAACAGAAAGGAAAGCCTCCGGGAAAAAAACGAAGGATTTTCTGAAAATAATGTTTGACAAATCACCGCAATGCCGATATAATATCTAGGCACGACTGTGGAAAGGGGGCGTACTATGCGATTAGGGCTTTCTAAGATCATAGACCGCCCGGGTGAGGTAGTCCCGTTTTCCGTCAGTGTCGACCTGAGTGATCTTCGTTACGGCAATCACTTTCCTGTCACCGAGCCGGTTGCGGCGGAGGGGCAGGTTCGGAACACCGCCGGTGTTTTGGTGATGACGGGTAATATCCACACTACCATCCATGGCACCTGCGACCGCTGCGCCGCGGATTTCAGCCGTGAGGTCAGCATCCCCATTGATGTGGTGCTGGTCACCGAGCTTGCCAACGAAGAGAATGAAGATGAATGGGTATTCCCTCTGGAGGGAGACAGCGCCGATCTGGATGACATCGTACGGACGGTATTCGTACTGAACCTGGATTCCAAGCTGCTGTGCAAGGAGGATTGTCAGGGACTTTGCTGCCGCTGCGGCAAAAATCTGAACGATGGTCCGTGCAATTGCCAGAAGGAGCTCGATCCCCGATTTGCTGCTTTGAAGCAGCTTCTTGAGAAGTAAATCCAAAATGATGCTGTTAAAAGCAGTTTGACCAAGGAGGTGTCACCATGGCTGTCCCTAAGTGTAAAGTGTCCAAGGCCCGCCGCGAT
>JAFULI010000047.1 GCA_017473455.1 Oscillospiraceae bacterium | reverse complement strand
TGCGTAATTGAACTTCAAACAACAATTTATCGGTTTTGGAATTTCGGCATGAAGGAGGGGATCGGTTGGTTCGGAAATTGGAGATGCCTCAGCCGAATGTCAAGCAGGAGCTGGCATTTCGGGAGCAGCACCGTTATGTGGGCTACGGCGGCGCACGGGGCGGCGGCAAGAGTTGGTTCGTCCGCTGGAAGGCGGTACTGCTTTGTTTGAAATATGATGGAATTAAAATTCTTATCACCCGTAAAACCTATCGGGAGCTTTTGAACAATCACATTGCCCCCCTGACCCAGCTTCTTGCCGGGGTTGCCCGTTACAACAAAAGTGAAAAGTGCTTCACCTTCCCCAACGGCTCTACCATCTGGTTTGGCTACTGTGCCACCGATGCCGATTTGGGGCAGTATCAGGGAGCGGAGTATGATATCTGGTTTGCCGACGAAGCGGGACAGTTTCCTCAGGAGTGGCTCATCGCCATTGATGCCTGTGTCCGTGGTGCCAATGACCTGCCCAAGCGTACCTACTACACCCTGAACCCGGGCGGGCCAAGCCACGGTTATTTCAAGCGGCTGTTTGTGGACCGGCGGTTTGAGCAGGAGGAGTATCCGGAGGACTATGCCTTTATTCAGGCGCTGGTCACCGACAATCAGGCATTGATGCGCTCTCAGCCGGAGTATCTGCGAAGTCTGCAGAAGCTGCCGCCCCGACTTCGGGAGGCTTGGCTGCACGGGCGGTGGGATGTGTATGAGGGGCAGTTTTTCGAGGAATTTCGGGATGACCCCAGCCACTATGCCGACCGCCAATGGACGCACGTCATTGAGCCTTTTGACATTCCCGACGGGTGGAAGCTCTACCGCTCCTTTGACTGGGGCTACAACAAGCCCTTTTCCTGCGGCTGGTGGGCGGTGGATTACGATGGGGTTGCCTATCGGATTTTGGAGCTGTACGGCTGTACCGGCACTCCCAACGAGGGGGTGAAATGGACACCCTCCCGGGTCTTTGATGAGATTGCCAAAATCGAACGGGAGCATCGTTGGCTGGCTGGGAAACACATCATCGGCATTGCCGACCCGGCAATCTGGGATGCTCAGGTGGGGAAGAGCATTGCCGACACCGCCGGAGAACACGGTGTCTTTTTCACTCCCGGTGACCACAAGCGGCTGCCCGGCTGGATGCAGGTGCATTACCGTCTTGCCTTTGATGACAACGGCTATCCCGGAATGTACATTTTCAAAAACTGTCGGGCGTTTCTTCGCACCATGCCCATTTTGCGGTATGACGAACGGAAGCCGGAGGATTTGAACACCGACGATGAAGACCACGTTGCCGACGAGGTGCGGTATTTCTGCATGGCACGTCCCATCACCCCGGCGAAGGGCAGCGCCACCCGTCAGGAAACCCCGCTGAGTCTGCTGCTGGACATTCCTCCGGAGCAGCTCACCGCCCACCGTCGGCCCCGAATGGAAGTATTCACAACAAAGGAGGAATAAAATGCAAGCAATTCAAGACGTAATCACATCCGAGCAGGTACAGCAGGCACGTCAGGTGCTGGAGCGGTACCGTCAGGGCAAGGCAAATCTGGAGCGTCGGGTGGTGGAAAATGAGCAGTGGTACAAGCTGCGCCATTGGGAGTGTATGCGCTCCCGAACTACCTCGGTAGAACCTGCCTCCGGCTGGCTGTTCAATGCCATTGCCAACAAGCACGCCGATGCCATGGACAATTTCCCCTCTGCGGTGATTTTGCCCAGAGAGGAGTCGGATCAGGCGGAGGCGGAGATGCTCAGCGCCATCATTCCGGTGGTATTGCAGCAGAACGATTTCGAGGAGGTCTACGATCGGGTCTGGGACTACAAGCTCAAGGCAGGTACCGGTATCTACGGTGTTTTCTGGGACGGAAGCAAGCTGGGGGGTTTGGGAGATATCGCCATCCGAAAGGTGGATATCATCAATCTGTTCTGGGAGAGCGGCATTACCGACATTCAGCAGTCGAGAAATCTGTTCCATGTGGAGCTTCGGGACAATGACCTGCTGGTGCAGGAGTATCCGGAGCTTCAGGACAAGCTGGGAGAAGCCACGGTGGATCTGAGCCGTTACGTCTACGATGACAACGTGGACTGCAACGGCAAAACCGCGGTGGTGGACTGGTACTACAAGCAGGGCGGACGGCTGCATTACTGCAAATTTGTTGGGGACACGGTACTCTATGCCTCCCAGAACGATCCCCGTTACCGGGAGCGGGGGTGGTATGACCATGGGCTGTATCCCTTCGTGTTTGATCCGCTGTTTTCCGTGGAGGGAACCCCCTGCGGCTTCGGCTACATCGACGTGGGCAAGTCCGCTCAGGAGTACATTGACCGGGGCAATCAGGCGATTATGCAGAATATGCTGGTCAATGCCCGTCCGAGACATTTTATCCGCACCGACGGAGAGGTCAACGAGGAGGAATATGCCGACCTGAGTCGGGATTTCATCCATGTGCAGGGCAATCTGGGGCAGGACAGCATCCTGCCGGTGCAGACCAAGCCTTTGAATGATATCTATATCACCGTTCTGAATAACAAGATCGACGAGCTGAAAGAGGTCACCGGCAATCGGGATGTTTCCACCGGCGGCACTGCCGGTGTCACCGCTGCCTCTGCCATTGCCGCCATGCAGGAGGCAGGCAGCAAGCTCAGCCGGGACAACAACAAGGCAGCCTTCCGAGCCTACCGCAAGGTGGTGCTGATGGTCATTGAGCTGATTCGTCAGTTTTACGATGCCCCCCGATGCTTCCGTATTCTGGGGAGCAACGGCGGCACCCGTTTTGTCCGCTACAGCAATGAAAGCCTTCTGCCCCGACATCTGGGGATGGATTTCGGGCAGGACTTGGGCTACCGCACCCCTCTGTTTGACATTGAGGTGGTGGCGCAGAAGCAAAGTCCTTACTCCCGTCTGAGTCAGAATGAACTGGCGCTGCAGTTTTTCGGGGCTGGTTTCTTTGATCCCCGTCTGGCGCAGCAGGCGCTGCAATGTCTGCAGATGATGGACTTTGACCGAAAGCAGTTTGTGATGGAGCAGGTGGCGGAAAATGCCCGAAGCTATGCCCAGACCATGGCAGCTCAGGGGATTGCCCTTGACCCGAAGCGCACGCCTTCTTTGGGCGGTTCTTCGGAAAACCGTGGGGTACAGAAGAGCCGTCAACGGGTGGCGGACAGCACCTCCCCGGTGTAAGCCATGGTCACGGTGACGGCAAAGGGGCTGTGTCTGGAGGTTACCGGTCACGCAGGCTGGGCGCCCAGGGGAAGTGACCTGGTCTGTGCCGGGGTGTCCGTCCTGACAGCAACGCTGGCAGCGGCGGTGACGGCGCTGTGGGAGCAGGGAAGGCTGAACACCCAGCCCGAAATTGCCATGGGGAAGGGGAAGGCGAAAATCCTCTGCCGGGAAGAAACCCCGGAGGCTTTGCAAGCCTTCCAAACGGTACTCTCCGGCTACCGCCTTCTGGCACGGCAATATCCCCAAAACGTGGTTTTGATCAACGAGTAGTTACGGTGTCTTGGCAATGCCCGTGAATTGTTGTTTGAAGTTCAATTACGCATATGTCACTTGCCTCTCCCTATGGGAGAGGTGCCCCCGAAGGGGGCGGAGAGGGCATCGTGATTTTCTTAAAGAAAATCACATCGCCGCAGGCGATAACGACACATTTTCCTG
>JAFULI010000046.1 GCA_017473455.1 Oscillospiraceae bacterium | reverse complement strand
GCAGGCGATAACGACACATTTTCCTGAAAATCAGAAAAATTCTAACATTTTTCTGATTGCCCTCTCAGTCACGCCTTACGGCGTGCCAGCTCTCCCAAAGGGAGAGCCAAGTCGCCTGTGTTGTAAGTTAAACAACAATTAATCGCACAAGATACCTTGTTGTGCAGGTTACGGTTTTCGGGGCACTGCAGGCTCTGTGAGATTGATACTGTTGACATATCAGGGGAAATGTGGTTTAATTTGTGTAGTTAACAGAAAGGATGAGAAACCATGGACTATATCCTGCAAACCCGGGGGCTTTCCAAGCGGTACAAAAAGCACATGGCGGTAGACCATGTGGATATGCATATCCGCAGAGGGGACATTTATGGCTTCGTCGGAGAAAACGGTTCCGGCAAGACCACCATTATCCGCCTGATTACCGGTTTGATTTCCCCCACAACCGGCAATTATGATCTGTTCGGTATTCCCAGTGATTTTTCGGAAATTAGATTGATGCGCCGGAAAGTCGGAGCGGTGGTGGAAACCCCGTCTATTTATACCAATCTTTCCGCCTACCGCAATCTGAAGCTGCAATGCGGCATTTTGGGAATTGATGACGATGAAAAAATCAAGCAGGTGCTGTGGGAGGTAGGACTTTCCGATTTGTATGCCGACCGCAAGCGCGCGGGCGATTTCTCTCTTGGCATGCGCCAGCGGCTGGGCATCGCTATGGCACTGCTGGGTGACCCGGAGTTTCTGATTTTGGACGAGCCGATGAACGGTCTTGACCCTGCGGGCATCGTGGAAATTCGGGAGTTGATTTTGAAGCTGAACCGGGAAAAGGGGATTACCTTCCTGATTTCCTCCCATATCCTCACGGAGCTTTCTCTGGTGGCAACCAACTACGGCATCATCTCCAAGGGAAAGATTCTCAAGGAGATTACCGCGGAAGAGCTGCAAAGGGAGTGCGCCGTCACCACGGTCATTCGCTGCGATGACCCCGCCGCCCTGAGTAAGCTGTTGGAGAGTCTGCTTCCTGCGCATCGGCTTTTCCCCGTACCGGATGGGGTGAAGATTACGGAAGAAATCGATCTGAATCAAATTCTGGGTGCCATTCTCGCCGCCGGACTTCGGATTCTCAGCGTCAATTGCAGCCAGACCAGTTTTGAAGACTATTATCTCAATCTGATTGGAGGTGTCCGCCATGTTTAATCTGATAAAGGTGGATACCCAACGGGTACTCCGGGATAAGCTGTTTTTGGTGATGGGCATCCTGGCAGTGGTGTTTGCGGTGGCAATGCCCCTGCTGTACTGGGGAATTTCCCTGCTGATGGAGGAAGCCTTTGCGGAAATGATGCCGGGGGATCTGTTCAGCGCAAAAAGCCATTTCTTCAGCGCCTTTGTCCTGAGCGATAATCTGGGCTTGATTTTGCCGGTACTGCTGGCAATCATTCTGTGCAAGGATTTCAGTCAGGGTACCGTCCGTAATAAAATCATCAGCGGACACTCCCGGGCAAGTATTTTCCTGTCCATGTACACGGTATGCGCACTGGTGCTGTTTGGCATGATGCTGCTCCACGCGCTGATGACGCTGGGAATCAGCCTGATTTTCTTCGATTACCAATCTGCTCCCTTTACTTCGGCGGATTTCACTTACCTCCTCCAATCCTTGCTGCTGGAGCTGCTGTGCTATCTGTTTGTAGGGGCAATCGTCAGCTATCTGTGTGCGGTCATGAAAAATGCCGGTATGGCAGTGGTGCTGTACGTAGCGGTGATGTTTGGCTGCACCTTGATTTCCGGTATTCTGCAGGCAGGTGTCATGGCACTGTCCATGGATCCGGCAAAGGAAAGCGTGGCAAAGCTGCTGAAAACCCTGCAAAACATGAACGTTTTCAGTTATTCCGCAAACATCGGTCAGGGTACAGCCTATACCAATCAGGAACTGCTGTACTACCTCCTGACTCCCATAGTCGGAACCACCGCCGTCCTGATTCTGGGAATTCTGAAATTCAACCGCAAAGACCTGAAATAATATCACCCTTTTATCTCCAACCGCAAAACCGCCACCCGGAAATGAGCAGGGTTGCTAAGGACAGTTATGTTTTACAGGAACGTTGAGCATTGCGAAGGGCAAGAGAATAGAGAGAAGTTTAGGCTTCTCTCTTTTTCTTGCCCTTTTTCTATTTTATATCCGTACATTCGACTGATGAGCCTTCTTTAAGTACAATTATTGTAGAAACTTAAAGGAGGATATTTTTATGGGTAAGTTTATTGAAGAATTTTATTACGGCAATCTCGATCCACAAGCACGAAGCACCAAAGAAAACAAGGCCGTGCAGAAACAAATGGAAGTCTTGATGTTAAATGAAGATTTCTTAACTGAGAATCTTTCGGGTGAAAGCAAAAAGAGATTTCTTGAGTTTGTCAATGCTTGGGGTGTAGTAAATGGTGAATCCAATCTTGATAGCTTTATAATGAGCTTCCGCCTTGGCGCTAATTTCACCTATGATACCTTTGTTTCTGATGAAGCGCCATTTGTGGATTTGCTTAAGAAGTGAATGGTATGAGGGATAAGAAATATTATATAGAGGAAATGTTTGATACACTAATCAAGCAATTAAAAGAGTCCGAAGGCATTACCGAACAACTTAAAGCAGAAAATCAAATGGAGCGGGTTGCTCGGATGAACAACATCCGCAACAGAGCCACAGAAATTATAAACCATAATATAATTTACAATTAACTAAAGGCGGTAGAGTTTTTTTCTCTACCGCCTTTAGTTCTATATGAACGATAATTCCTTACGCTTTTTTCTTCTAACCCGGTTAATATGCCTTTCGAAGTCACCATTGTTAATTAGATCAGTAAGCACATACTGCATAAAGGTGGGCACCGTACAG
>JAFULI010000045.1 GCA_017473455.1 Oscillospiraceae bacterium | reverse complement strand
TCCGGTGTAGCGGTAGCCTTTCGGGGGTTGGGCAGGGGAAGTATGGAAGAAGCGGAAGGTCTTTGGATTGGAAACATACATATGGGCAAGGGCGATGCCCATGTCGATTTCGTTCATGGTGCCAAGCATTTTGTGCCTTAGGAATCCGGCTTCATTTTGCCATGCATGGATGGTATCTCCCTCGTGGGTAAAATACCATGGCTGGGAATTGGTGGCGGAGGGAGCGACTCTGGCACATTCCAACCGTGGATCCGCCAGGTCGGCAATCTCCCCAAGGGGCTTTCTGTGAAACTCTCTCGTTGCAAAAGCTGTTTTTTCTTCCGGATACCCAAAGGCAATGAGGATGAGAAACTCCATCCCTTCCTCTGTTACGCCCACACCTTCTGCCTCACGGAGCTTTCCCAGCCCCAGCCAGCAGGAGCCAAGCCCCCAGCTTTGGAGGTACAAGTCCACCTGCTGAAAGAGAAAGCCGGCATTTTGTGCGTATCCCGGCTTCTTTTCTGTGAAAATGGCAAGAAGCTGAGGGGTCTTCCAAGGGAGGTAAAAGCGTACCTGCTCTTTGGTTACCACCCGTGCTTTCACCGAAATTTCCGGGTACAGAGGCGTGGCACGCCCACAGAAGTCCAGAATTTCTGAAACAGTCTTATCCTCCACCGGAACTCCGGTAAACCTGCGCACTGACCTGCGCCGAAAAATCATATCCTTCAGTTCCATAGAAACCTCCTTGGTTATGGCATCAGAAATAGTTTTCTTCATAATTCTTATTTAGTGTTTTTCCATCAAATCCTCGATGGTACACCCCAGGACTTTGGCAATGCGGTAGACGGTTTCCACACTCGCTTTGTTAATATCCTTATTGCGCTGCTCGTACATTTGGATGGAGCGAAGGCTTACACCGGAGAGTTTAGCAAGTGCCGCCTGGGTACAACCATATCCGGTTCGGATACGTTTCAGGTTGGTTTCCGGGAAGAATTCCTGCATCCGTTTATCCATAATGTCCACAAATTTAGAAATGTCTGCTTCGTGCAGGGTGTAATACATATTTTGTAAGTCTTCAAAAGTTGCCGCCTTGAAGATATCGCCATACTTCCGGGCAGAGTACCACTGATAATATGCCACTGCCCAACCGATCCAGTATTCTCCGGATCTGCCCATCTGCACCTGCGGCTCTTCGTTGACTTCCTTATCCATAGTTTCCGCAACAACTTCAACAACGATTTCAATGCCGCTTTTCCCTGCCAGATATGTCGGTTCGCCATTTTCCATACGCTTGCTTACAGAGCTGGCAACAAATAGCTTAATAAAGTCACTCCCGGAAATGTTGCAGGTATTCACCGCATAGTGAAAGGCATCTCCTAAAACGGACTGCGCCCTACTTAGATATGTTTCTCGGTATGCGTGGATCATCGTTTTTGATGCCTCCTCTCATAATATCCTGAATGTATAGACCATCACTTTCCTCTTCCAGCATCTCGTAGTAGAGACGGTTGGCTTCATCATCTCTTGCCTTGCGAAGAACATGATATTTTTCTTTTTCTGCTAAATCAAAGCCTTCATACTGTAAACGGGAAAAAGCAAACTTAGACTTGATTACAATCTGCTCTCCCAATTTGCCAAGTTGCATAGCCTTTGCCAGCTGCTCCACGGAAATACCGTTGTTTATGAAGGATTCCGCATAATCAAAGTAAGAGTCATCCGCACGATAGCCGGTGATTAAGTCATAAGCATTCACATTGATTCCAAAATTATCAATCAGGTAGCGCTTGGCCCGTTGTGCAACCGGCGTTTTGATGGCAAACAGACGATGCTTTACCAATACAGCAATCCAGTTTAGAATTGTATAATCAGGACTGTTCAAATTCAAAACATTCAGATATTCCGTGTCCAATGTATATCGATTGGCAAAACCATTTCTGAGGGATGACACAGCCCATTCCTTCGCAAGGTCTTCACTCTCGGTACAATAGAAGCCCAGACCAAAATCATTGTTCTCTTTTCCTAAACCAAATGTGGGTGTCTCAACAACTTTCTCAGAACCATGATAAAGTGTAATCAGCTTTTTCATTTACGGCACCTCCATTCTTTGATTCTATTGTATCGCTGTGGTGATAGTTAGTCAATGGTTATCTTGACCATTTCTTCTGTATCTGAAAACAAAAACAAGGGACTGCCGGGCAGTCCCTTGTTTGGGGGTTGTTACAGAAGTGCCATCACAGCATCTGCGTATTCCTGACAGGTGGCGGCAGAGCCGTCGGACTTGACCGTCAGGGGGCAGTTTGCCATGGCGCTTTCCAACTGCTGAGCCTTGTCACCACGGCAGATGTGCCGCAGCAGCAGGGCAGCAGCCTTCAGGATGCTGTCGGGGTTGGCATAGTGACCCATACCACGCTCGATCATACGGGGAGCAGAGCCGTGGATTGCCTCAAACATGGCATACTTGTCGCCGATGTTTGCGCTGCCGGCAGTACCCACACCACCCTGAATCTGGGCAGCCTCATCGGTGATGATGTCGCCGTACAGATTGGGCAGCAGGATGACCTGGAACTTCTCCCGCAGACCCTCTTTGATCAGGTTTGCGGTCATGATGTCGATGTAGTAATCCTCAACGGTAATTTCGGGATAGTCCGCAGCCACCTCATGGGCGATGGCGGTGAACTTACCGTCAGTCTTCTTCATGATGTTTGCCTTGGTGACGATGGAAACGTGGGTCTTGCCGTTGTTACGGGCATACTCAAAAGCGGCACGGGCGATACGGCGGGTACCCAGATCGGTGGTCACCTTGAAGTCCACAGCCATACCGGGCAGCTCTACGCCCTTGCTGCCGAGGACGTACTCACCCTCGGTGTTCTCACGGTAGAACATCCAGTCGATGCCCTGCTCAGGGATGGACACGGGACGGCAGTTGGCATACAAATCCAGCTCCCGGCGCATGGCAACGTTGGCGCTTTCCATCGTGCCGCCGTGGGGGGTGGTGGTGGGGCCCTTCAGGATGACGTCGCAGGACTTGATTTCTGCCAGAACGTCATCGGGGATCGCCTTGCCCTGAGCCATGCGGTTTTCGATGGTCAGACCCTGAATTTCCTTGATTACGATGGTGCCGGCTTCCACTTCGTCTGCCAGCAGCTTCTGCAGCACACGGGCTGCCTGACGGGTGATGATGGGGCCGATGCCGTCGCCATCCACAACACCGATGGTAACCACCTTTTTGGCGGTGAAGTCGGTTTTTTCACAGTTCATGTTGGCGATTCTCGCCTGCTGCTCCTCCAGCAGCTTCTTAAATGCCTCGCAGGCCTGAATGATATCCATTATTGGCCACCCTCCTTGGTGTAGTTCAGCAGACCGCCTGCCAGCAGAATGGCTCTCTGGCGCTGGGAAAGACTGCAAAGTACGTTGAATTTGTTTCCGGTGGTCAGGTCGGTAACGGTGAGCTTACCGGCTTCCATTCCGGAGAAGATATTGTCGATGGAAAGATTTGCGTCCTGAGAGAGCTTGTCGTAATCCTCGGGGTTTTCAAAGACCATGGGCAGGATACCTGCGTTGATCAGGTTTGCCACGTGGATACGGGCGAAGCTCTTGGCGATTACGCCACGGATGCCCAGATACATGGGGACAAGAGCGGCATGCTCACGGGAAGAACCCTGACCGTAGTTGCTGCCGCCGACAATGATGCCGTCTCCTGCCGCCTTGGCGCGCTCGGAGAAGGTAGGATCGCAGACCTCGAAGCAGAACTTGCTTAAGTGGGGAATGTTGGAGCGGTAAGGCAGGATCTTGGCGCCCGCGGGCATGATGTGGTCGGTGGT